>JAYTHT010000486.1:0-3336 GCA_043732365.1 Novosphingobium sp.
GCCAGCACGACTTCGCTGACACCCAGATTGTCGACATAGCGGGTCAGATTGGCAATCGCATCGCGGTGGATCGCCTCTGCGATCAACGGCGGCTGTGCGCTCATCCCGACATAGCCGGCGATGACAAAGCCCGCTTCCTGCCGTTCACCCAATTTGCGCAATCGGTCGGCCCGCGCGCCCGCGCCCAGTACCAATATGCGGCGACGAAACGGCGCAGTGCCCAGCAATCCGCTCAACATGAAGCGGATCGTCAGCAGCAAGGCGATCGCGATGAACATCGCGTAGAACAAGTTCGAACGCCACAACGTATGCCCGGGCAGCATGAAATAGACCGCCGACAGCGCAATGATACCCAGGCTGATCGCGACCAGCAGCCTGGCCCCGGCATAGCGCATCGACCGCAGGGCATCGGAGCCATAGACCCCGACCGCGATCATCGCGGTCTGCACCAGCGCAGCAAAAATCAGCAGCGGCACCCGGCGTTCGTGAATCTCGCCGACCGCTATGCCCAGTTGCCAGGCCCGCGTGATCCAGCCCAGTTCACCCGCCGCAACCAGCAACACGAAATCGAACAGCCCGAGCAACAGGACCGCATTGGGGATATAGTGTTTGAACAGGCGGATCATCGTCGCGGATGCCCTTTGCATTTCCGGTATTTGGCCCGGTGGGTTTTTGCCGGTGTCTGGGTTTTTGTCTTTAGGCCCATAAGCGTAAAGCGTCGGTAAATTTGACAGTCCATTCCGACAGGTTGCGTGCTGCCATTGCTGGAATTGTTAAACAATTTTCGCAGGCAACATGGCATTGTCGGTACGATTTACACTAATACGCCCAAATTTGCCGGATGACACGCATCATGATCCACTGGTCACAGCGGCGCGATGGTGCAATGACCACCCGATGCGAGAGAAAGAATTGCGCATCGCGCTCGTCTGCTACGGCGGGATCAGCCTGGCGGTCACAATGCATGGCGTGACCAAGGAAATCTGGCACGCCACCCGCGCGAGCCGTGCCTGGCGCGCAGGCGACGCACCGCCTGCGGGCGTGGCCGGGGTCTATACCGCGCTGTTCGACACGATTGAGCAGGACCGCGCATTGGCCTTGCGGTTTGTGCCCGACATTTTGACCGGTGCCAGCGCTGGCGGGATCAACGCGGTGTTCCTGGCACAGGCGTTGATCACCGGGCAAAGCCTCGGCGCCCTGACCCGGCTATGGCTGGAATGCGCCGACAGCGACGAATTGATCGCTCCTGAGGCTCGCCCGTGGAGCCGGATGGCCAAGATCTGGGCCTGGCCTGTCGTGTGGTTGGCTTTGCGTGCCCCCGGTGCCGGGCTCGATGATGCGCGGTTGTCGCGCGCGACCCGCGCCGAAGTGCGCGCCAAAGTGTCACGCCTGATCCGCGCGCGGTGGTTCAAACCACCGTTCAGCGGGATCGGGTTTTCGCGCCTGCTCGCCAATGCCTTTGCCGCAATGGAGGTTCGCGACGAAGAAACCACCGATGGTCCGTTGTTGCCGCCGGGCCATCCGCTCGATCTGGTGGTGACCGCGACCGATCTTGCCGGGCATCGTGCCGAACTGGTGTTGAACAGTCCGCCGCTGGTCGAAGAGACCGAACACCGCCTGACGATCGGCTTTCATGTCGCGGCGTGCGACGGTGCGAAATTGGCCCCGCTGACCGAACTGGTCCTGGCGGCGCGCGCCACGGCGAGCTTTCCCGGCGCGTTTCCGCCGCTGAATATTGCCGAAATCGACACGCTGGCCGATGAACGCGGATTGCCATGGCCAGGTCGCGATCGGTTCCTGAAACGGATCATGCCCGAACGCTGGCTCGAAGGCAGCATCACCGATGCCGCGCTGATCGACGGCGCGGTGTTGAACAACCGACCGTTTGCAGAGGCGATGTCGGCGCTGCGCGACCGCCCGGCGCGGCGTGAAGTCGATCGCCGGTTTGTCTATATCGAGCCCAACCCGGCGCTGCCGCCGCATTTCTCCACCGCGCAAACGCGGCTCAAACCACCGGGCTTTTTCACCACGATTTTTGCCTCGCTGTCGGCAATCCCGCGCGAACAACCGATCCGCGACAACCTCGACACGATCACCCGCCAATCGCGCGAACGCGAACGGTTGCGCGCGCTGGTCGAAACGCTGCGTCCCGATATCGAGGCGCAAGTGGCACGACTGTTCGGATATACGCTGTTCTTTGAATCGCCCAGCCGCGCACGGCTGACGTCATGGCGCGCCAAAGCGCAACAGGCCGCCGAACAATCGGCCGGTTATGCCTATCACGCCTATGCCTTGGTCAAACTCGATGCAATCCTGGCCGATCTGGCCGCAACGATCGCCATCGCCGCACCCGAATCCGGCCCG
The DNA here is from genome assembly GCA_043732365.1 of Novosphingobium sp. Classification (GTDB taxonomy): domain Bacteria; phylum Pseudomonadota; class Alphaproteobacteria; order Sphingomonadales; family Sphingomonadaceae; genus Novosphingobium. The sequence continues at coordinate 2,365 of JAYTHT010000486.1, forward strand.
GCAGAACGGATCGCACCCGTGCTGTCGGCGCATATTGCGAATCACGGACTCGAACGGGTGATCACGGACAAAGGCGTCGCGACACCCGAATCGATAGTCTTTTTCCGCACTTACGACATCGGCTTTCGCATTCGGCGGCTGAAACTGCTGGCCCGGCGCCTGACTCAGGACTGGACCGAAGCCGAAGACCAGAGCGCGCACGCCGGACGCGAAGCGGCCCGGGCCATCGTCTATCATGCGCAGGCGCTGTATCAGGCGCGCGAAACCGCACGCGGCCTTGACCCCGGCTTTGCCGCATCGGCGCAAGTCGTGTTGCATGATCCCGGCGCAGTCCTGGCCGCAATCGCCGCCCGGCGCGATCTGGCCACGATCGACCTCGAAGTCGACGCGATGATGGTCGATGCGCTGCACGTGCTCGACCGCAAGCTGCGGCGGCGCTTCCTCCACGCCTATCTCGGGTTTGCCTGGTACGACACCGCCACGCTGCCGCTGTCGCAAGGCGAAGGCGCCGAAGGTGGGCGCCTGGGCGAATTCGACCCGATCAAGGTCGACCGCATTTCGCCCGAAGACGCCCAATCGATCCGGACCGGCGGCGCAGCCGCCTGCCTGAAAGGCGTGGGGTTCTATAATTTCGGCGCATTTTTCAGCCGCGCCTATCGCGAAAACGATTACTTGTGGGGCCGCCTCCACGGCGCGGAACGCGTAATCGACATCATCGCCTCATCGGTCGAACCGGCGCTGGACGATACCGTGATCGCGCGGTTCAAACGCGATGCATTCCTGGCCATCCTCGACGAGGAAGAGCCGCGCCTGATCAGCGACACCGCGCTGGTACCGGGCATCCGGGGAGAAGTCGAACTGGCCTTTGCGATCAAACCCTGATCCACCATCATCGCAATCGTCAACGCGCCTTTTTAAAGCAGGGCAGCGCAAACATATGCAGGCCGTTTAACAAACTGTATTGAACCCAAC
>JAYTHT010000487.1:0-10867 GCA_043732365.1 Novosphingobium sp.
CGGCTGTCCACCTGATAGCCGCCCGCGACAAACCATTCGCGCGTGCCCGGTACGATGCGAAACCGGAATACGCGGTCATCGGCGCGATACTGTGCCGCGCCATCGGCCGCATCCGGTGCGCGCATCAGCCCGACAAATTCAGTCAGGAACCGGTCCCATTCCCCAGGCTTTGCGGTTTCGATGACGACATAGCCGAGCGCCTTGATGCCCATGGGCTTATTCTCCCTTTACCAGATCGAGGAAATGGGGGCGCTCGCCACCCCCGTCGACATTGATCCGCGCGCCGCTGACCCAGGTGGCAAGGTCCGAACACAACCACAGCACGGCGTCGGCGATGTCGGCGCCGGTGCCCATGCGCTGCAACGGCAGCGAGTGGGCGACCGCGTCCTGTGCCGCAGCATCGCCATATGTTGCAGCCGCATTTTCGGTCTGCATCAGGCCGGCGATGATCGCGTTTACGCGCACCCCGTCGGGGCCCCATTCCTGCGCCAGGCTTTGAGTAAGATTGAGCAAGCCTGCCTTTGCCGCGCCATAGGCCGCGGTCATTGGCGAAGGACGAATGCCCGCCACGCTGGCGATATTGACAATGCTGCCGCTTTTGGCGGGCTGCATATGCGCAAACACCGCCTGTGCCATGTACATCGCGGAATGAAGATTGAGCCGCACGATCGAGTCGAAAAAGCGCGGCGATGCGGTCGCCGCGGCGGCCTGTGGCGATCCCCCGGCGTTGTTGACCAGCACGTCGATGCGGCCATGTTCGGCCATGACTGCATCGGCCAGCGCGCGCGCCGCATCGGGGTCGCGCACGTCGGCAGCGCGAAACGTCACGCCGGGTGGGAGGGCAAGAGGGGGCGGCAGGCCAACAGGACGCGCCAGGGCATCAGGCGCAGTGCGTCCGCACACGGTCACAAGCGCGCCACGCGCCGCCAGGCGTTCGGCAATCAGCCGACCCAGGCCCCGTGTACCGCCAGTGACAATTGCCACCTGGCCCGAAAAATCTATCTCGCTGTTGCCCGTCACGGGGCGCCTTCTCCCATTTATGTCGGCTTGCAGGATTTTGACTCTGCGCCGGATTCGAAACCGCATTATCGAAAGCTTGAGTGCTTTTCAATTGACGATTTGCGTATCAGATGACATTCATTATTACGAATGATGCTAAAAAATATGTGTGCCAACGAATCAAACCACTGGAGAGACCACCAGCAATGGCAACGACTGCCGCTCTCACCGCCGCATGCGGAACGGAACCGCTGCCCGGCGACCTCGCCGAACAGCTTGTGGCCCGCGCTCGTGCAATGATTGCGCCGTTGCGTGAACGCGCCGCGCGCTGTGTTGCAGATCGCGATGTGCCGGCGGAATCGATCACAGACATGCAGGCAGCCGGATTTTTCCGCATCCTGCAACCGCGCCGCTGGGGTGGGTACGAAATGCACCCCAATGTGTTTTATGACGTGCAAAAGGCGCTGGCCGAAGGGTGCATGTCGACCGGCTGGATGTATGGCGTGGTCGGGTGTCACCCCTACGAAATCGCGCTGTTTCATGAAGCGGCGCAAGCCGAAGTGTGGGGCGATGATCCTGCAGCGCTGGTGTCGTCCAGCTATCAGCCGGTGGGCAAAGTGACCGTGGTCGATGGCGGGTTCCGGTTGTCGGGCCGCTGGGGATTTTCAACCGGGTCGGTGCATTGCCAATGGGTTGTGCTGGGCGCGCTGGTGCCACCGGCCGAGCCGGGCGCTGCGCCCGATATGCGCGCATTTCTGCTGCCGCAGGCCGATTACACGATCGACCGCGAAGCCTGGCGCGTGTTCGGCCTGCAAGGGACCGGCAGCCATGATGTAATTGTCAACGATGTGTTTGTGCCCGATTATCGCACGCACCGTTCGGTTGATGGGTTCCTGTGCGTCAATCCTGGTCAGAAAACCAACACTGGTCCGCTGTATACCCTGCCCTGGGCGCAAGTGTTCATGCGGTCGGTGTCGACCGCAGCATTTGGCGGGGCGCGCGCGGCAATCGATGCTGCAATCCATATTGCGCAAAACCGGGTGTCGACGAACACCGGCAAATCCTCGAAAGCCGACCCGTTCCTGCTGGCCGCGATCGCCAATGCCCATGCCCAAGTCACCGAGATGGAACAAACGCTGCGCCTGACGTTTGAGGATCTGATGGCTTATGCCGAGCGGGGCGAAGCCACTCCGATGGAAAAGCGCACGCTCTATGCCTACAATTCATCCAGCGTGGTGCGCCGCATGGCCGACCTGGTCGATGGCATGGTGCAATTGCTTGGCGGGCGGGCAATTTATCTGACCAGCGCGATCATCCAGCCCTGGCTCGATCTCCATGCCGGGCGTGCGCATGTCGCCAACGATCCCAACAACCGCACGCTCGATCTGGTGGGCGGCATCCTGAGTGAACCGCCAACATTCACGTTTCTATGATCGGGGTTCCAGGCATGGCTGATCTGCATTCAACTACGTATCGCGTGACCGGCGGTTATGACATTCACGTTCAGGAGGCCGGGCCGATTCAGAAGGGTGCTGGTGCCGCGCCAGCGCTGGTGTTCCTGCACGGCAGCGGGCCGGGCGCATCGGGCGCATCCAATTTCCGCCAGAACATCGATGCGTTTGTCGGCGCGGGATACCGCGTGATTCTGCCCGACCTGATCGGGTATGGCGCGTCGTCAAAGCCCGAAGGCATCGATTACACGCTGCAACTGTTTACCGACACCGTGTACGAAGCACTGCTGGCGCACGGCGTGACCAGCGCCAGCCTGGTCGGCAATTCGCTGGGCGGCGGGATTGCGCTGCAACTGACGCTCGATCATCCCGAATTCACGCGCAATCTGGTGATGATGGCGCCTGGCTGCGTCGCGCCGCGCGAATCCTATTTCGTGATGCCCGGGATTGCCAGGATGGTGTCGAATTTCGGCGGGCCCGATTTCAATCTGGCCGAACAGAAACGGCTGGTGTCAAACCTGGTCCATCCCGATTTTGCGCCCAACATTTCCGACACGCTGGTCGCCGAACGGTTTGCGGTTGCGCGCACCCAGCCAAAGGATGTGCTGATGCGCATGCGCACGCCCGATCTGGGACCGCGTCTGGGCGAAATAACCCGGCCGATGTTGGTGCTGTGGGGGCTCAACGATGAATTCTGTCCCGAAACGCATGCGCGGCTGTTCCTCGAACACTGCCCGGATGTGCGCGTGATGACATTCGGGCGGACCGGGCATTGGGTGCAAGTCGAACGCGCCGCCGAATTCAACGCTTATGCGATCGATTTCCTCGATGCCCGACGTTAAAATGCCAATCGGGGCCATGCCAACAGCGCCGCGCACACGGACATATGGCACTGCGCTACACGCCGCGCTGCGCGGTCGCCACACGCTGGCCCCGCTGATCGAGACGGACCCATCGCTGACGATCGACGATGCTTATGCGATCAGTCTTGATTTCCTTGCCCGGCGGCTGGCCGAGGGCGAGCGCGTGATCGGCAAGAAAATCGGCGCCACGAGCAAAGCGGTGCAAGACATGCTGGGCGTGCATCAGCCCGATTTCGGATTTCTGACCGACTGGATGCATGTGACCGGCGACATCGATATTGCTGCGCGCGCGATGATTGCGCCGCGTGCAGAAGCGGAAATCGCGTTTATTCTGCGGGATGGATTGGTGGGCCCGGGTGTGACCGCCGCCGATGTCCTGCGCGCGACCCAATCGATCGTGCCCTGTTTTGAAATTGTCGATTCGCGCATCCGCGACTGGAAAATCGGCATTGTCGATACCGTCGCCGACAATGCCTCATGCGGGGTGTTTGTGCTGGGTGATGTGCGCATCGATCCCGCAGGGCTCGATCTGCCGGGCCTGCATGTTGTCGTCACCAAAAACGGCGAGGCCTTGTTTGAAGGGTACGGCCATGCGGTGCAGGGCAATCCGGCAGAGGCGGTCGCGTGGCTGGCCAACACATTGGGCGCGCATGGCGTCACGCTCGATGCGGGCGATGTGATCCTCTCGGGCAGCCTGGTCCCGCTGGAGCCCGCCGTCGCGGGCGATCGATTCTCCATGACTTTGAGCTCAGCAAATCGCCCGTTGGGCACTTGCGTCGCGAATTTTGTATAAGGATGGCTGCAATGGCTCGAGTAAAGGCCGCGATCATCGGTTCGGGCAATATCGGCACCGACTTGATGATGAAGATGATCAAATATCCGCAGAACATGGACCTGGCCATCGTGGTCGGGATCGATCCGGATTCGGAAGGTCTGGCGATAGCGCGCGCCCACGGCATCGCGACCACGCATGAGGGGCTGGACGGGCTGCGCAACCACGCGCTTTATCCTGAAATCGGCATCGCCTTCGATGCGACCAGTGCCTCTGCGCACAAAGTCCACGACGCCGCCTTGCGCGCCGATGGTATCCAGGTGGTTGATTTGACACCCGCCGCGATCGGCCCGTTTATCGTGCCACCGGTCAACATGGAGGCGCATCTGGGCGCCCCCAATGTCAACATGGTGACATGCGGCGGGCAAGCGACGATCCCGATGGTTGCTGCGGTAAGCCGGGTTGCCAAAGTGCACTATGCCGAAATCGTCGCGAGCGTGGCATCGCGCTCGGCGGGCCCCGGCACCCGCGCGAATATCGATGAATTCACCCGTGCAACCGCGCGCGCGATCGAACAGGTCGGCGGCGCAACCCGGGGCAAGGCGATCATTATCCTGAATCCGGCCGAACCGCCGATGATCATGCGCGACACGGTATTCACGCTGTCCGAAGGCGGGGACGAGGATGCGATCCGCGCATCGGTCATGGCGATGGTGGCGCAAGTGCAGAAATATGTCCCCGGATACCGCCTGAAGCAGGAAGTGCAGTTCGAACGCTTTGGCGACAATGCCAAGTTGAAGATTCCCGGCCTTGGCGAATTTGCGGGGGTCAAGACGATGATTCTGCTCGAAGTCGAGGGCGCTGGCGATTACCTGCCACCCTATTCGGGCAATCTCGACATCATGACCGCCGCAGCAAAGGCGACCGGTGAATTGCTGGCCACGCGCCGCATGGCAAAAGAGGTAGCGTGATGAATGCCCGCAAATTCGATGTCGCAGCCGGCGACAAGATCTATATTCAGGACGTCACATTACGCGACGGCATGCATGCCATCCGCCACATGTACGGTCTGGACCATGTCAAGGCGATTGCTGCGGCGCTGGACAAAGCCGGAGTCGATGCGATCGAAGTGGCGCACGGCGACGGGCTGTCGGGCACCAGTTTCAACTATGGCTTTGGTGCGCATACCGATTGGGAATGGCTGGAGGCGGTGGCCAGCGTGCTGCAACGCAGCGTCCTGACCACGCTGATCCTGCCCGGCCTGGGCACAGTCGACGAATTGCGCCGCGCTTATGATCTGGGCGTGCGGTCGGTGCGCGTGGCGACGCATTGTACCGAAGCCGATGTATCGAAACAGCATATCGGCATCGCGCGCGACCTGGGCATGGATGTCGGCGGGTTTCTGATGATGAGCCACATGATCGAACCCGCAGCCCTGGCCCAACAGGCGCTGCTGATGGAAAGCTATGGCGCGCATTGCGTTTATGTGACCGACAGTGGCGGCGCGCTCGACATGGATGGCGTGCGCGCCCGCTTTGAGGCGTATGACCGCGTTTTGAAACCCGAAACCCAGCGCGGGATGCACGCGCATCACAATTTGTCGCTCGGCGTCGCCAATTCGATCGTCGCGGCCCAATGCGGCGCGGTGCGGATCGATGCCAGCCTCGCGGGCATGGGTGCGGGCGCGGGCAATGCGCCGCTGGAAGTCTTTGCCGCCGCCGCCGACCGCAAGGGGTGGAATCATGGCTGCGACGTAATGGCGCTGATGGATGCGGCCGAGGACCTGGTGCGGCCGCTGCAGGATCGTCCGGTGCGGGTCGATCGCGAAACGCTCGTGCTCGGGTACGCCGGGGTCTATTCCAGCTTTCTGCGCCATGCCGAAAAGGCAGCGGAAACATACGGCCTCGATACCCGGGCGATTCTGATCGAACTGGGCCGGCGCAAGATGGTTGGCGGGCAGGAAGACATGATCGTCGATGTCGCGCTCGACATGGCCAAGGCGCAGCGGGCATGATCCAAAATTCGTCTACCCGGGCGCCCCCATATTCGCCCACTCAGGCGCTCGCGATCGCCGACGTGCCGCGCTGGGATTACACCACCGATGTCGCGATTGTCGGATTTGGTGCGGCGGGGGCTTGCGCCGCGATCGAAGCTGCGGGCGCAGGCACAAACGTCATGCTGTTCGAACGATCATCGGGCAGCGGCGGCGCCTCGGCGCTGTCGGGTGGGGAAATCTATATCGGCGGGGGCACCGACGCGCAGATGGCGGCGGGGTTTGAAGACACGGTTGCGGATTTCACGGCCTATCTGAAACTTGCGGGAGGGCCCTGCGCCGACGACGCCAAGTGTGAGCTGTATGGCGCCGGGGCGGTGGCCCATTATCAATGGCTGAAGGATCAGGGCGTGCCCTATCGCGGCAATTACTTGCCCGGCAAAGTGATCGAACCAACTGACGATTCGACGCTGATCTGGTCGGGCAGCGAGGCGGCGACGCCGTTCCGCAACCATGCCAAACCTGCGCCGCGCGGCCATGTCATCGCGCACCTGGGCTGGGGCGGGGGGCGGCCCCTTGTCGATATTCTGGAACGCCGCGCGCGCGATCTGGGCGCCGAAATCCACGTCGACGCCCGCACGGTCGCGCTGATAACCGATGGCGACCGTGTCGCCGGGCTGGTGATACGGATCGACAACCAGGATCGTTATGTCCGTGCCTCGCGCGGCGTAGTGCTGGCGACCGGCGGGTTTGTGTTCAACGATACGATGCGGCGCAAATATTGCCCCGACAGCTTTCGCGTGCACTGCCCGATCGGAGACAAGGACGACGGCGTCGGCATTGAACTTGGCGCGTCGGTCGGCGGCGATCCGATCCACATGGACCAGTTTTTCACGACGTGTCCGTGGACGATACCCGCCGACCAGGCGCACGGCGTGTTTGTCAATGTCGCGGGTGCGCGGTTTATCAACGAGGATTGCTATCACGGGCGGGTCAGCCGCTGTGCGGTCGACCAACCCGGCGGCAAAGTCTATCTGCTGCTCGACAGCGCACATTTTTCGCAGCCGCTCGATCTGGCCGGGATTGCGATCGCGGGCACCGGCGACACCTGGGCCGAAGTCGAGGGCGAACTGGACATGCCCAGCGGCACGCTATCGGCGACCATGGCGGTCTATAACACTCACGCCCGCGATGGCCACGACCCGCTGTTTGACAAGCAGGCGCCGATGCTGGTTCCGCTTGACCAAGCGCCGTTCGTCGCGCTCGAGCTGAATTTCGAGACAAGCTATTTCAGCTTTTTTACGTTGGGCGGGTTGAAAACCACGACCAGTGGCGAAGTGCTGACACGCGCTGGGGCACCGATCCCGGGACTCTATGCCGCCGGCCGCTGCACATCTGGCCTGCCCGCATGGGGCCATGGCTATTCATCGGGGATGAGCCTGGCCGATTGCACATTCTTTGGGCGCCAGGCCGGACGCGCCGCAGCACACGCACGATAAAAAACCAGAAAAATGGGAGAATAGCGATGATCCTGAGGGACAAAGTGGTGATCATAACCGGCGCAGGCCCGGGTATGGGCCAGGCCGCCTGTCGTGGCGCCGCGCGCGAAGGCGCCAAAGTCGTCGTGACCGCGCGATCCAGGGCAGCAATCGAAGCGGTCGCGCACGACATCATCGCGGCGGGCGGCGAAGCGATCGCAGTGCCGCTCGACGTCACGCAGATGGACCAGTGCCACGCCGCCGCAAAGGCTGCGCTCGACACCTGGGGGCGGATCGATGGCCTGGTCAATTCAGCGTATTTTCATCCCGATTGGGCCCCGTTGATCGAACACGACATCGACCAGGTGTTGCAGGCGTTCAATGTCGGCGCGGCGGGCGCGTTGCGCATGGCGATGGCGGTGTACCCGACAATGAAAGCGCAAGGCAGCGGGTCGATCGTCAATGTGTCGACGCTGTGCACGCGCAAACCGATGCCGGGCGAAGGCGGCTATGGGATGGCCAAAGGCGCGCTCAACCATCTCACGCGCCATCTCGCGGTAGAATTCGGCGGCACCGGCATTCGCGTCAACACTGCGCTTATGGGTTGGATGCTGGGTGCGCCACTACAGGGTTTTGCCGACGGCATGGGGGCAGAGGCTGGCGCAACTTTCCTGAAACAGCGCGGATCGGAAATTCCGGTTGGCCATGTCCCGCCCGACGCCGAATGCGCCAAGGCGGTGTATTTCCTGCTGTCGGATTACGCCTCTGAAGTCACCGGCGCGATGCTCGATGTAAACGGCGGCGACTGGGTCGCCGCTTGATGGGATACTGCCATGTTGCTTGACTGGATGAAACATCACCCGACTTTGGCCGCCGATCCGGTGGAGGGGTATGATCCCGACGCCGTGACAGTCAGCGCGACGGTGGACATCGCCGCCCCGGCGCGCGTGGTATGGCAGGTCCTGATCGATATGCCGCAGTATAACGCGTGGAATCCGTTTTGCGTGCGCGCGGAATCGACGCTGGAGCTGGGGGCCGCGGTGCACATGACGTTGATGAACTATGCGGTGCCCGGCAGTCTGGTGCCCAATTGCGAATTCATCTGTGCGGTTGAGCCCAATCGCATGATCTCTTGGGCTTTACCGCACAGCGATTTCTGGCCTTATCCGGCGCGGCGTGATCAGGTGATAGAAACGACAGGGCCCGCGTCGTGCCGGTATTTTTCCACCGATGCATTTCTGGGCGCCAACGGTATCCATGTGTTCCGCTTTGCCGGGCCGTGGATAAAACGCGCCTTTGACGACAGCGGGCTGGCGCTGAAAGCGCGCGCCGAAATGCTGTTTGCCGCCGAAAACGGAGCATGACGTCATGGCCTTTACGCTGCACCAGCTGTCCGACATGGCCGAGATCAAGGTCGTCAAACACCGCTATTTTCGCGGGATCGATACAGGGGATGCCGGTCTGTTGGCCGGCCTGTTTACAGAAGATGTCGCGGTCACGTACAATGGCGGAACCTACAAAGTTTCGCTGTCGGGCTGTGCGGCGATGTTGGAATTCCTTGCCAATTCGTTCCATTCGGGCGCGGCGGCGATGCACATCGGGCTGATGCCCGACATCACGATCAGCGACGACAACAGCGCGACTGGCATCTGGTATTTGCAGGACGTGTTCATCGATCTGGAAAAGGACGAACACACATTCGGCACCGCGATTTACACCGACACATACCGCCGCGAAGGCGGGGTGTGGAAAATTGCCGCGACGTATTATGACCGGGTCATTGAAGTGTTAACCCCGTTCAGCATGATGGGTAGCCGGGTCAGCGTACAACGGCTGGCCACTACTGGCCGCAAACCCGATGAACGAACCGATATCAGCCATTTGATCCAATGGGGCACCTGATTATGCTGACAAAAGTGACACTGGGCCAGACCGGTCTTTCGGTCAGCCAACTCTGTTATGGTACCAATATGCTCGGCTGGAAGCTTGACCAGGCCAAGTCGAACGCGATCCTCGACACATTCGCTGAACTGGGCGGCAATTTCATCGATACGGCGCGTGTTTATGGTGACTGGGCGCCCGATGGGCCGGTCGGCGCGAGCGAACGCGCGCTGGGGGCGTGGCTGAAAACGAGGCAGCGGGATCAATTCGTCATCGCGACCAAGGGCGGCCTGTTCGATCTGCGCGTGGGCGATTGGCGCAGCCGGGTCACTCCAGAGGATATCACCGCCGACCTCACGCAAAGCCTCGACCACCTCGGCATCGCGACGATCGATTTGTATTTCGTCCATACCGACAATCCCGATGTACCCGTCGAACCGATCATCGACACGCTGATCGGCCATCGCGAGGCCGGGCTGATCCGGCATTTTGCGGCATCGAACTGGAGCGCGGCGCGGATCACTGCCGCCAATGTCTATGCCGCTTCGCTTGGCAAACCAGGCTTTGTCGCCTCCGAAACGTTCTGGGGCCTGGGCGTGCCCGATGCCGCCGCGGCGACAGCCGAAGGGTATCAGCATTATTATGAGGGCGAATACGAGGCGCTGCATGCCAGTGGGTTGCCGTTCCTGGCTTATGCGTCGCAATCGGGCGGCTATTTTACGAAACGGGCCAGCGGTGCCGATCCGGGACGATTGGGTGTGCGCTATGGTGTTGCAGTCAACGATCGGCGGCTGGCGGCGGCGCAGGCGCTGGCCGGGGCACATGGCGCTTCGATCAACGAAATCGTGCTGGCCTATATGATCAACCAGCCGCTGCAGACAATCCCGATCTTTGGCGGATCGAGCCCGGAGCAAGTACGCAGCAGCGTCAAGGCGGCCACACTGGTTTTGACGCGCGAAGACTTGGCCCAACTGCGGAACGCCTGAGTTTTTACCCAATCGCCGCGCGTACGCTCGTGACCGCGCGCCCGGGGGTCGCTGGGTCGCGCGGAATTTCAACGCTGATCGGACAATCTGGCGGCAGCGCGCGGACAAAGCCGGCAATGTCGAACCTGCCGCTGCCCGCCAGCATGCGCTGCGCAGAGGCTTCGTGATGGCGATCAACCGGCGACTCAATCGGGCCATCGGCAATTTGCCCATAGAGGATCGTGCGGTGCGGTGCCGCCGCCAGGTCCGCCAGTGTCCCGCCCGATCGCATCAGGTGCAGCAAATCCGCGTTGATCCCGACTGTGCCGGGGCGGCCAATCTGGCCAACGGGATCCAGCGCCGCAGGCAATGTGCCGATCTGGCTGGGCGGATAGAATTCGACCGCCACTTTCAATCCAAAACTGCGCGCCAGATCGCAGAACCGGCCAAAATTATCGATCCGGC
>JAYTHT010000488.1:0-10832 GCA_043732365.1 Novosphingobium sp.
GACATTTTGTGGGCAGTGGCGATCACGATCATTGCGGCCTCAACCTTGGGATCGCTCATCCGCCGCTTCGTCGCCAGCGAGGATCAGGCGGTGCGCGCCTGGTTTATCGACATGGGCGACCTGATCCGGGGCGATTAAGCGGGAAAATCTTGACTTTGGTGGCGCGCCTGCCTAGTGTCTGGCGCTTCCCGACCTGACAGGTTAGTTTTTCGAAAAGAGCCCTTATGGCGCGCGTTACCGTCGAAGATTGTGTCGACAAGATCCCAAACCGATTCGATCTGGTGCTGTTGGCCGCAGAACGCGCCCGCGCGATTTCGGGCGGTGCAGAACTGACCATTGACCGCGATCGTGACAAAAATCCGGTCGTTGCGCTGCGTGAAATCGCCGAAGAAACCGTGCGCCCGGTCATCCTGATGGAAAATCTGGTTCAGTCGCTGCAAAAAGTGCAGCCTGACGATGACGATCAGGTCGATGAAATCGGTTCGCTGTCGCAATCGGCCGAAGCGCTGCGGATTACTGCAGCGGCGCCCGTGCGCAACACGTCGCTGGGCGCCGATTACGACGGCTGATACCACGCAAGTATGGGGCCGAACCGCTTCACCTAATGCCATTTCTTTAGCGCGCCGGGGATAATTCTCCGGCGTCTGCTTGTGATTGTCATATTGGTACGCCACATTTGATAACTATGGCCAGCCAGCGATCTTTGCAGGGTGACCGTTCCGCCGGTACGCGCGGGATGGCGGGTGCTCGCGAAGGAATGGGCCGCCGGGACGCAGACAATGTGCGCGCCGTGCTGGGCCCGACCAACACCGGCAAAACCCACCTCGCGATCGAACGTCTGTGCGGCCATTCGTCGGGTGCGATCGGGTTTCCGCTGCGCCTGCTCGCACGTGAGGCCTATGACCGGGTCGTCGCCATCAAGGGGGCCGACCGGGTCGCGCTGATCACCGGCGAAGAACGGATCGAGCCCAAAAACGCGCGCTGGCTGCTGTGCACGGCAGAGGCGATGCCGCAACGCCCCGATTTGGCGTTTATCGCGCTCGACGAAGCGCAATTGTCCGCCAATCCCGAACGTGGGCATGTGTTTACCGACCGCCTGCTGCATACGCGTGGCCGCGAAGAGACGATGATCCTGGGCTCCGCCACATTGGAACCGATGATCCGCGCGCTCTTGCCAAAGACCGACATCGTCAGCCGGCCACGTTTTTCCACCTTGAGCCATGTCGGCGCAATGAAACTGTCGCGCATCCCCCCGCGCAGCGCGATCGTCGCGTTCAGCGCCGAGCAGGTTTACGCGATGGCCGAAATGTTGCGCCGGTTCCGGGGCGGCGCGGCGGTCGTGATGGGCGCGCTGTCGCCGCAGACCCGCAACGCCCAGGTTGCAATGTACCAGGCAGGCGAGGTCGATTACCTGATCGCCACCGATGCGATCGGCATGGGGCTCAATCTCGATATCCATCACATCGCGTTTGCCGGGCTGAGCAAATACGATGGCCAGCGCCAACGCCGCCTGACCACCGCGGAAATGGCGCAAATCGCGGGGCGCGCCGGGCGGCATCACCGCGATGGGACATTCGGCACGCTGGCCGGGCTCGGCGGCGCCAGCCATGACGGTAACGGCGTCAGTTCTTCGCCGGAATTCACCGATGACGAAGTTTACGCGATCGAGGAGCACCGCTTTGCGCCGCTGACCCGGCTGTTCTGGCGCGATGCCGAACCTCGTTTCGATACGCTCGACCACCTGATCGGCGACCTGGCAGCATCCCCGTCGCGTGCCGAACTGGCCACCCCCCCCGAAGCCATCGACCTGGCGGTGCTGCGGCTACTGGCCGGTGACGCTGCGGTGGCCGATACCGTGCGCGGCAGCGCGTCGGTACGGCGATTCTGGAATGTGTGCAGCCTGCCCGATTTCCGCCAGCAGGGCAGCGACACCCATGCGCGGTTTGTCGCGCGGTTATGGCAGGATCTGGGCCAGGGCTACCTCGGCGCCGACTATGTCGCGCAAGCCATTGCACAGCTCGACAATCCGGCTGGCGATATCCACGCATTGCAGGGCCGGATTTCGGCCATCCGCAGTTGGGCCTATATCGCGCAGCGCCCCGACTGGGTCATGGCGCGCGATGACATGGCGGCGCGCGCGCGCGGGGTCGAAACCCGCCTGTCCGATGCACTGCATGCCCGCCTAACCGAGCGGTTCGTCAACCGCCGCACGACCGTGTTGATGCGCAAGGCCGGGGCCGACGCCGATCTGCTGCCCGTCCGGCTGTCCGAATCGGGCGCGGTGTTGGTCGATGACGAACCGATCGGGCACCTCGACGGATTTCGCTTTGTCGTCGATCCGCTGGCCCGCGCCGCCGACCGCAAAATGCTGCTGGCCGCTGCCGAACGCCATCTGCCCGGCCTGTTCGCCAAACGCGCGGCGCTGCTGGCTGCGGCAGCCAGGCAGCACGATGGTCTGATTTTGGCGGCAGAGGGCATTGTCTGGGGCGAGACACTGATCGCGCGGCTGTTGCCCGGGCGCGGATTGCTCGATGCGCGGGTGCAGCTTGATCCCGCATTGGGCCGGCTGCCCCCGGTGGTGCGCGACGGCCTGCGCGATGCGGTCGATGGCTGGTTTGCGCGCCACACCGATCGCGCGCTCGCCCCGCTGCGTCGCTTGGCGCAGGCGGGCGAGGCGCCCGATTCGGGATCCGATTTGCGTGCGCTGCTGTTGCAACTGGTCGAGTGCGGTGGGGTTTTGCCGCGCGACATGGCGCGGCTTGACCGGCTCGATTTGCGTCAGCGCGATACATTGCGGCGATTGGGCGTGCGCATCGGCGGGCTTGATCTGTTTATGCCCGCCGCACTGCGCCCGGCCACTATGCGGCTGTGGCTGCACCTCGCCGGGCTGCGCGGGATGAACCCGGTTGCGCCGCCACCGGCGCTGCCCCCGACGGTGGATGGTCGCATCGCCCCGGTGGGCTATCGCCGGCTAGGTGATCAGGCACTGCGCGTCGATCTGGCGGACCGGTTACTGGCGGATGCACATCGGTGCCGGTTGGGCGCGCCTGGCTGGCGTGTCTTTCTCGATCCCGCCAAAGCGCGGTCGATGGGCCTGTCAACCGCAGGGTATGCCGCTTTGCTGCGCGCGGGCGGGTTTCGGGTCGCGATGCCGCGCGCGCTGGCCGATGGAGCATTCGGCCCGCATGCGCCGCCGCTGTGGGACTGGCGCCCGCCGCGCCCGGTGCCACAGGTGACACCGCACACGCCGCAGCGCGCGACCACCGGCGCATTTGCTGCGCTGGCCGGTCTGATGCGCTGATGGGTACCCAGTCTGAGATCGGGCCTGAGGTCGTGCCTGTGATCGCATCTGGGATCGCGTCTGCGATAGGGTCAACGATGCGGATCGATAAACTGCTGTGGTTTCTGCGGCTGGCCTGCAGCCGCAGTTTTGCACAGCACTGGGCGAGCGACGGCCATATCCGGCTGAACGGGCGGCGAATCGAACGCCCCAGCGCCACCGTGCGCGAGGGCGATGTAATCGTCCTCCCGCTGCGCGATGCCGTGCGCGTCATCAAAGTTCTGGCGATTCCCGATCGGCGTGGCCCCGCCCCCGAAGCGCAGGCGTGTTATCGATTCGTGGACACGCGCAAGGAAATCTTGCCCGATGATCACAACAGACGGGCTTGACGGCTGCCCCCCGACGCCTTTAGCACGGCGATCAAATAACGACCGCACTGCTGATCTGAGGGACACCCGCCACCATGACTTATGTCGTCACCGAAGCCTGCATCAAGTGCAAGTTCATGGACTGCGTTGAGGTGTGCCCCGTCGACTGTTTTTACGAGGGTGAAAACATGCTGGTGATCAACCCGAGCGAATGTATCGATTGCGGTGTGTGCGAACCCGAGTGCCCCGCCGAAGCGATCCTGCCCGATACCGAAAGTGGGCTGGAACAATGGCTTGAGCTCAATGCCAAGTTTTCGGCCGATTGGCCCAATATCACCACCAAAAAAGACGCGCCTGACGGTGCGGACGAGCACAAAGGCGAGGACGGCAAGTTCGACAAGTACTTTTCGGCAGCGCCAGGCGAAGGCGACTAGGCGGTCTAGTTGCCTGACCTGAAACTTCCGTTTCGGGAGTCGACCCCGGCTACAAAAGTCGCTTTTAAAACCCCAAACCACTCCTGTTGCCGGCCAGGCAACGGGCCTTGATCCATTTTGCGCAGATTCCAGTCGTCAGAACACTGGAATTTTTATGACAGACTTGCTATATGCGTGAACAGGCACCGGGACCTTTTTCCGATCTGTGCTTTTTGCAACACGAATCAGGCAGGATATACGGCAAACGGATCACTGGGCTTCGTAGGACTACGTAACGCATAAATTTCGATTGTGCATTGGCGGTCGTTAGCCGGGCCTCTCCCAAAAAAGGCCCGGGTTACCCCCAAAAGGGCCCGAAATACCCACCGTGTCGCTGCGATTGCTCTTTTTTGGCAATCGTGTGGCACGCGTCGTCCGCAGCCGTTTCTTCCGCCGCGTCGAAAGGATATGCAATGGCAGTCAAGGCTCTTGCCTTCGATGTTGGAGACTACGTCGTTTATCCAAAACATGGTGTCGGCCGGGTGGTCGAACTTCAAAACGAAGAAATCGCGGGAATGAAGCTGGAGCTGTATGTGCTCCGGTTTGAAAAAGAGCGAATGACCTTGCGCGTGCCCGTGAACAAAGTCGAAGCGATCGGCATGCGCAAGCTATCGTCGGACAAGACGTTGCGCGAAGCACTCGATACGTTGACGGGCAAGCCCAAAGTCAAGCGTACGATGTGGTCGCGCCGCGCCCAGGAATACGAAGCCAAGATCAATTCGGGCGATCTCGTATCGATTGCCGAAGTGACCCGCGACTTGTTCCGTGCCGATGATCAGCCCGAACAGTCTTATTCCGAGCGCCAGATCTTTGAGGCTGCGTCTTCGCGCCTCGCCCGCGAACTGGCCGCAATGGAAAAGACCGACGAGCCGACCGCGCTTAAGAAGATCCTCACGATCCTTAACGAACACGCGCCGAGGTATTACGAAACCGCCTGATCGTGGCAGACCGCGTGCGGTTTGACATTATGGACATTTGAGCGGGCCGCCGGGATAACCGGTGGCCCGCTTGCGTTGGTGTGCGCGCTTGTATTGCTATTCAATGCGTCCTAGTCTTGGCACAGGTCTTTGGTGTTGCATCGTTTTTCCCCCAAAACGATGCACTGTACCCGTTGGATACCACGCGTTTATGTCACGATCCCGTTTGTTCCTGATCGCCTGTCTTGGTCTGTCGCTTGCCGGTTGCGACGCGCCCAAAGTGTCGATCGACGGTCACACCGGGGTGCGACTGGCGCAATTGGACCTGACCGGCCGCACCGCGCACGAAGTCACACTGCTGGGCCCGGACACTGTCCATGTCGTACACGGCGATACTTTGACGATCCGCGTTGACGGTGATGCCCGCGCGATTGCCGCGTTGCGGTTTGTCCTGAACGACGGAAAACTGGGCATCGGGCGCCAGCCTGACGCCAACGCCGGCAGTGGCACGGCAACTGTGACCATTACCGATCCATCTGTCGATCATATGGTCATGGCGGGATCGGGCACGATGTCGAACGACCGGCTGGTGGGCAATGTCGTGGGTGTGACGATCGGCGGCGCAGGACATGTCGTGACAGCGGGGATCGAAGCCACGCAACTGGATGTCGAAGTCCTGGGATCGGGGTCGTTCACCGGTAGCGGCCATGCCGGCAAATTGGCACTGACTCTTGCCGGCAGCGGCGATGCCGACCTCGCGCAGTTACGCGCCGACTCAGCCAGAATTGACGTTGCTGGCACTGGGACGGGCGCGTTGACCAGCGATGGCCGCGTTACCGGATCGGTCGTTGGAACTGGCGTAGTCAACGTCCACGGCAAAGCGCGTTGCGATATCCGCGTGACTGGCACCGGGCGGGTGACCTGCCAACCCTGAGGTCTGAAGCGGAAATCGGTGTTTGTCAGGCTGCGGCCCGGCGCAACCGGTCGTTGATCGCCAGGCCAATGCCCTCGTCGGACACAGCGGCGATCGCGATGCGCGGTTGCGGCGCCTCTGCTGCGGCGTGCAGGCAGGCGTATAGCCGCGCCGCCGCTTCGGCGAGGTCACCCGTGCTCGACAGCGAAATGACGCCGGGAACCGCGCCAAACCCGATCATGAATTCATCCGCGTCCGGAGTCATGGCGTGCAATCGCATTGGCTTGCCCGGCGCATAATGGCTGGCCAATTGCCCCGGTGCCTCGATTCCACCATGTGTCGCAACTTCGCTGCTGTGCCCCAGCAGCGCGGCAATCTCCGCTCGCGCGATCGGTCCGGGGCGCAGCAACGTCCAGCCGCCCTCTGGCCGAATCGCCACAATCGTTGATTCGATCCCGCGCGCGCATGGCCCACCGTCGAGGATCAGATCAACCCGGTCGCCCAGCGATGCCACGACATGCGCGGCACTGGTTGGACTGACTCCACCGCTGCGATTGGCCGATGGCGCGGCCAGCGGTAATCCCGACGCAGCGATCAGCGCGCGCATCACCGGGTGCGCGGGACAGCGCAGCGCGATCGTGGGCAATCCCGCGCACACCGCCGCGCTCAATCCCGCATCCGCGCGGCGCGGCGCCACCAGCGTCAACGGGCCGGGCCAGAAAGCATCAGCCAGTGCACGCGCGGTCGCATCGAAGTGCGCCAGATGCTCGGCCCCGACAAGGTCAGCGACATGCACGATCAGCGGGTTGAAATCGGGCCGCCCTTTGGTGCGATAAATCGCAGCCACGGCGTCATCGCGGTCCGCCCGGGCGGCGAGACCATAGACGGTTTCGGTCGGCACTGCGACTGTGCCACCGGCACGGATACAATCTGCGGCGCGGGCTATTGCGCCAGAATCGTGCGCCGGGATGCAGTTGGATTTGGTCGCGGGCATGATGGTTCGCCCCAAAGCATCGCGCCCAAAAGCGGGGCCCGGTTTATGGCAAAAAGCGATGTGCCACTACCTGTGTGGAGCATTGCGTGAGATTTCCAAATCTCGTCCGATGCTCTAGAGCGCTGGCCAAGACTTGCCAAGGAAAACTACACGATGTCATTCACCGCCCCCACCGCCGACCAGATTCTCGCCATGCAAGTAAACGCCGGGATCGCGGATATCGCTGCCAGTGCGCGTTTTGCCAATGCAACACCGGACCTTGTAGCGGCCATTGCGGAAGGCATCGGCCAGTTTGCGACGGCCGAATGGGCGCCACTGGCACGGATCGGCGACACACAAGCGGCGACGTGGGACAATGGCGCGGTGCATTTGCCCGACGGATTTCGCGCAGCATACAAGGCGTTTGTCGAACAGGGCTGGAACAGCATTTCGGGGCCGGTCGAATACGGCGGGCAGGGCTTGCCGTTCACGCTTGCGACGTGCGTGATGGAAACGCTGGGTGCGGCGAACATGGGCTTTACGCTGTTGCCGATCCTGACCGTGGGCGCGATCGAGGCAATTGACCATCACGGCAGCGACGCGCTGAAAGCGACCTACCTGGCAAAGCTGATTTCGGGCGAATGGTCTGGCACGATGAACCTGACCGAGCCACAAGCCGGGTCTGATGTCGGCGCACTGCGCACGACCGCAACCCCGATCAGTGACGGCGCTGACGCCGGAAAGTACCTGATCAAGGGAACCAAGATCTATATAACCTGGGGCGAACACGATCTGGCGGACAATATCGTCCACCTCGTGCTGGCGCGCACGCCGGGTGCACCGGCGGGATCGCGCGGCATTTCGCTGTTTACCGTGCCGAAATTCCATGTCGGCGCAGACGGCGCACCAGGCGCGCCGAACGACGTGCGCTGCGCGTCGATCGAACACAAATTGGGGATCCATGTCTCGCCGACATGTGTGATGGTGTTTGGCGACGACGACGCGTGCATCGGCGAACTGGTCGGACGCGAATTTGGCGGGCTGGCAGCGATGTTCACGATGATGAACTCGGCGCGCATCAATGTCGGCAGCCAGGGCGTGCAAATCGCGCAAGCCGCGCTGCAAAAGGCCGCTGCATACGCCCGCGACCGCGTTCAGAGCCCGCGAGCCAGCAGCAATGATAAAACCCCGGTCGCGATTGTTGAACATCCCGATGTGCGGCGCATGCTGTTGCGGATGCGTTCGATGACCGAGGGCGCACGCGCCTTGCTGTATTACACCTCCGGCCAGGTCGATCGCGGCGCACTGGGCGATGGCGCGGCGCAAAAACGCGCCGAGGCGCTGGTCCCGCTGTTGAAAGCATGGGGCACCGATGTCGGTTGCGAAGTCGCAAGCCTGGGCGTGCAAATCCATGGCGGGATGGGTTTCATCGAGGATACCGGCGCAGCACAATTTTATCGCGACGCACGAATTGCGCCGATTTACGAAGGCACCAACGGCATTCAGGCCGCCGATTTCGTCACACGCAAGCTGGGCTATGACGGCGGCGCGGTGGTCCACACGCTGCTGAGCGACATTCTGGCCGATTGCGCCGAAAGCCCCGAACTGGCCGCGCTGGCGCGCGATACGGCGGCGATTGCCAGCTGGATGGCAAGCGGCGATGCCAGTCTGGATGACAAGCTTGCCGGATCAGTGCCATTCGTTACAATGTGCGCGGTCGCCGTCGCCGGATGGCAACTGGTGCGCCAGGTCCATGCCTCCGGCACGCACGAAAAGGCGGCCATCACCCGGTTTTTCAACCGTACAATCGTGCCAGAGGCGCGCGGGTTGGGCGCGGCCGCCATGGCAGGCGCGGCGCTGCTGTATGATCTGGACAGCGACGCACTGGTCGGGGTGTGACCGACCACAGCGACGTCCTGCGCCGCATTGCCGATGCGCTCGACCGGATTGCCCCGCCCGGGCCCGAAGCGGTCGATTGGCTGACTCATCCAGCTTATGTCTGGCAGGGCACGGCCACGCACGCTGTACCGATGCTCGAGGCGCCCGCGCTCGACCTGATTCAGGGAATCGACACCCAAAAGGCCGCGGTTGTAGGCAATGTCCTACGCCTTTCCGCCGGAGCATCTACGCACGACATGCTGCTGTGGGGTGCGCGCGGGATGGGCAAATCGGCGCTGGTGCGCGCGGCGGTGGCTACGGCTGCCACCGCGCATCCGGGCCAAATCGCATTGGTCCAGGCCGCCGCCGATGCCAGCCTGGCGGTGTTGTTCCGCGTGTTGTGTCGTCAGCCGCGCAATTTTCTGGTGCTGATCGATGATCTTGGGTTTGACGCGGCCGATAGCGCTGGCCCGCGCAAATTGCGGTCCTGGCTGGAAGGTGGGGTCGAGGCGCGTCCCGCCAATGTGCGGCTGGCAGTCACGTCAAACCGCCGGGCGATTGTCGAACGCCACATGCGCGAACAGGACGACCCGATCAATCCGCGCGATGTGGTCGATGACCAACTCGCACTGGCCGATCGATTCGGGCTGAGCCTGGGCTTTCACGCGTGTTCGCAGGACGATTTCCTGGCGATCATTGCTGGCTATGCCGCGCATTACGCGCTCGATTTCGATCCGGGCGACGCGCTGGAATGGTCAAAACGGCGCGGCAGCCGGTCGGGCCGGATCGCTTGGCACTATATCACCGAACTGGCCGGACGCGCTGGCCGGGCGCTTTAATGCGCCACTTTCCCCAAATTCGAACTGTCGTCCTTTTTGATTGTGAAATGCTCCGGCCGTTTGGACTGGGGCGGTACGACGGTCGCCGGGATCGCGACAATCGCGGGTGCGGGTTTTGCGCCCGGCGCGATCACGCGCCAGATCACGCCGCCGACATCGTCGCTGACCAATAGCGCACCATCGCGCGCAAAACCGACCCAGGTCGGTCGCCCGCGGGCATGGCCATCGGGCGTCAGAAACCCGGTCAGCACCGGCACCGGCGGCGCGGGCAGCACATTGCCCAGATTGTCAAACCCGATGAACACGACGTCATACCCCGCCATCGGCTTGCGATTCCACGACCCGTGGTCGGCAATCAAGGCCCCGCTGGCAAAGCGATTGCCCAGCAGGTTTCCGCCGCGTGCAAACGCCAGGCCGAGCGGCGCGACATGCACGCCCAGCGCGTATTCGGGTTTGCGCACATAGTCGGTCAGGTATTCTGGCATCGGCGCCTGCACGCGCCAGTCGGCGACTGTTTTCCAGTACAACCACGGCCAGCCATAGTTCGAGCCGAGCGGCACATTGGTCAGGTAGTCGGGTACAAGGTCCGAGCCGAGCATGTCGCGTTCATTGACGACAGTCCACAGCTCGCCCGTCCGCGGGTTGAAATCCATCCCGTTGGGGTTGCGCATACCCCCCGCATATTGCCGTGAACTGTGCTTGGTAAAATCGTATTCAAAGATCGCCGCGCGGCCCTGTTCGCGTCCGATCCCATCGTCCGCGATATTGGTCGATGACCCGACCGAGACATACATTTTGCTGCCATCACCATTCAGCACCAGATTGCGTGCCCAGTGTTCGCCGCCGGCGGGCAAATCCATCAGTTTTTCAGGCGCTCCAACCAGGTTGGTCTGGCCCGGCTCAAACGGCCACGACACGACAGCATTGTTGTTGGCAACATACAGCCGGCCCGAGCCAGTGTTGTCGGCGCGCCACACCATGCCAAACGGCGAATTGAGCCCCGGATTGGCCATCACAAAGCGTTGGTCGGCGATCCCTGCCCCTTTGCTGTCGCGCAACACGACGATTGTGTTGGGCGAAGGCTGCCCCGCGCCCGCCGCGCTGAACATGTATTTCGCGACCAGGCCGGTCAATCCGCCGGGTCCGCCATTGGCGGGTGCATTGGTTTGCGCCGCCAGCACATCGCCATTG
>JAYTHT010000489.1:0-3317 GCA_043732365.1 Novosphingobium sp.
CTGGCCGCCCTCAATGGCCTGGCTGCACGTGATACACTGCGCGGCGGGATCGTGATCGGCGCCGCGCTGGCGGCTTCGCTGGCAATATCGATCGAAGGCTTGCCGCCGACGGTCGTGTTCCTGGGCGTACTCGGCTTGCGCGGATTGATCGCCACGGCGCATTTGCCCGGCAGGATTGGAAAATCCGATCGACCATTTGCCGGCCTTGCCGCCGCCAGCGCCGCGCTGGCCTTGGCGAGCGCGGGTATATTCCTGGGCACACGCGGGATCGGCGATCTGGCCACGCATTGCGATCAGATATCACCGGTCCACCTTGTGCTGTTTGGCCTGGTTGCGGCGGGCACGGGCGTGATTACCGCCGTTGCGCCGCGCCATTGGCCCGTTGCGCTGGGCGCGCTGGGCATGATCGGTGCCGCAACGCTGGGCCTGTATCTGGGTGTTGCGCCGCAATGCCGGGGCGGCGCATTTGTCGCGCTCGATCCGCTGGTGATGAAATTCTGGTACGAAGGCGTGGGCGAAGGCATGCCGTTCTGGCACCTGCCGCTGGCGATCGCGGTCGAATATATCGGCGTGCCGATTGTCGGGCTGATCGCTATCTTTGTGCTGTGGCACAGCGCCACGCGCATCGAGGAACGGACCTGGTGGCGCGATCATGCGCTGGTGCTGGCCGGCGCGTTGCTGATCGGTGCAATGCTGTCGCGCGCATCCGCCACGGCCTGCGGAATTGCCGCGATGCCAACCGGCGTGCTGATCTTGCGCTGGATTATCGCATTGCGCACCGCCCCGGCGCTGCGCCGGGTGCTGGGCTATCTTGGCGTGTTGCTGGTCCTGATGCCGCCGCTGCCGGTGGTGGCATGGGCGCGCGTGGCCGCGCTTGTCCAGCCCGCCCACAGTGCCAGCCAGAACGTGAGCGGGGCCTATACCGGGCTGCCGCCGGTATCCCGATGCCGCTATCGCATTGCCGCGCGCGCGCTGGATGCGATGCCTGCGACCGACTTGTTCCTGCCGCTCGACATCGGGCCCGACATTCTGGTCCGCACCCATCAACGCGTGATTGCGACCGGGCATCACCGCGGTGCGGCGGGCATGTTTGACGTGATCAGCGCATTCCTGGGCAGCCCCGATCAGGCCCGTGCGATCATCGCGCGCCACCACGCGACGATGATCGCGGTATGCCCCGATATCGCCGAGCCGTCGAATTACATCCAGGACGCCCCCAATGGGTTCATGGCGCAACTGCTGCGTGGCAAAACGCCAAACTGGCTGGAACCAGTCAATCTGGCGCCGGGCAGCCACATCCTGTTCTGGCGCGTAAAAGCTTAAAACTTAAAACTTGAACCGCAGTGCCATGCCGCCGAGCAGGGCGCCCATGTTTCGGAAACCAGCTTTGCGGCGGCGGCCAATGGCCTGATGGACCGGCTGACCGAAATGGGCTTTGACGAACGCAGCGCGCGCGAAGCTATCCTGGAAATGCCGCCGGAATTCGATCTGGCGGGGGGTGACATCGGGCCGCTCTATCGGTTGCCGGAACCAGTCAAGCTGACTGTGCGAGAACGCCCCGATACCACTGAATGGTCCATGGCCGCACGGCAGGCGCTTCGTATGGCCGATGATGGCAAGGGCGCGGTGCTGGTCGTGATCGCGCCCGATGCCAGCGACGAAGTGAAGCGCGAAATTGCCAAGGCGGTGGAAGCTATCGCCCCCGGCGCGGTGGAAGCGGTGGAGCGCAATATCGTCCAAAGCGAAGCGGCGAAATCGCCAGCCGCGCGGGGCGTGCCTTTCTCTGTGCCGCAACTGCAAATCATGGTGCAGGGCGAGCTTGACCTGGCCTATCCGGAATCGTTTATCGATCTGGCGGGCTGGGATTTGCTGTCGCATGGGGCGGACCTGCCCGGCTTCAACTATGTGGAGCATCCGGACACCTACGAATTCGACATTGAGGGCGACCATCTGGTTTACGAGCATATGCCTACCACGCTGGAATTGGCGCTGGACGGGGCAACCAACTGGAATGAAGCGGCGCTGGCGCGGTTTCTAGACCGGCAGACCCGGCAGGTTCATACCGGGCAGGACGTCTATCTGGAATATTGCCGCCGGGTGGTGGTGAAGCTGGTGCAGGAAAAGGGCGTTCCGCTGGCAGCGCTGGTGCGGGGCAAATATGCGCTACGGCGCGCGGTGATTGCGCGGGTGGCCGAATTGCGGGCGATCACAGGCGCGCGGGGCGTGCAAATGTTTATGGATGGCTTTGGCGTGCCAGACCGGCCCTGCGATCTGCTGCACACGTTTGATCCGTACCGGTATGAGGCACGCAATCCCTATCAAGGCGGGTTTCGCTTCAAGAAGCATTACTATGCCGCGATTGGCGATATGAAGCCGCAAGGCGATGAATTTGACTGTGCCCAAGCGATCGACCGGCTGGACGCGGTGAAACATTGGGTGCGCAATGTGGACCGCACCCCCGGCGCTTATCGCCTTCCAACGTCGACCGATTATTTTTACCCGGATTTCATCGCAGAGTTGCAGGACGGGCGGCAACTGGTGGTGGAATACAAGGGACGGCTGGACGAAGATTCAGCCGAAAAGGACAGCATCGGCCTGAAGGCGGAGGAAACCAGCGGGGGCAAACTGCTGTTCCTGATGGCAGTCAAACGGGACCGGGCTGGCCGGAGCGTGACAGAGCAAATCCTCCACAAAATTGGCTTGGGGGGCTAATCCGCGACCGTCGCATCGGAGGGCACCAATCTTTCGGGGCCAGCCGGGGCTATCGCTCCACTGGCCCGCACACAACATTACGCCCTTGGCAACCCTGACACCTCAACCGCCGTTGGATTGCGCCCATATCCCGGCTGATGCTCGTGCGGGTGCATTCGACAGACAGGGCGCGTGAATCGATCACACGCACCCGACCACACTCCCGGCATTTCACCTGAAGGTTGAACCCGTGGCGGGCGTAGTCGCTGATAGCGCTAAGGCGTTTTGTTCCCATGTGTCATAGGGGAACGAATGCGGAACGATTCTGCAAGGCTGTGATCGGCGCGGCGCGGATCAAATCCGGCAAAAGGCTGCGAACCCTGATCTTGGTTGGTACGATCGCACCAGCCCCAAAGCGATGTGATCCACCCACGACCATGGTAGATTTTTTGGCAGCGTCGGGATGACTGTGGGGACGATCTAGCCCGCTTGCTCGCAAGGCGTTGAAAAACAGTTTTGTTTTTCAGGAAAATGGATGCCCCGCGAGGACTCGAACCTCGATAAACGGTATCAGAAACCGTTGTCTTACCATTAGACGACAGGGCAATTAAGGCGCGCAATTAGGC
>JAYTHT010000490.1:0-3305 GCA_043732365.1 Novosphingobium sp.
ACGGTACCGCCGGTGCCGGTGCTGAAGCTGCCGAAATTCAGCGAAGCGCCTGGCGTGTGGACCAGCACGATCGCCGAAACCACATTGGCCACTGCAATACCGGGAGCCGTCGCGGTGCTGCCCGATGCGGCAAATGCAGGAGCAGAAACGGTCGCAGAAGCGGTCATGGCCAAAGCGGCCGAAAACAGAATTTTTTTCATCATGTATTCCCTGCGTAGTACCGGCCAGTCACGTCGGCCCGGAAAAGTTAAGGATATTTTCGCGACTGGCCTGGCTGATGGATGCGACCGCGTTTGGCGATGTCTGCTTCCTACGCAAGAGGATTGAACTATAGCCTAGTATTTGTACTTACCGGCTTATTTATATTTCTAAATAATTCCGTAAAAGTCGCCAAATTCTGTCAATTTAATTGATAAAAAAATATACAATATGGTTAATGCAATCAGAATTAATTTGAAATTAACGATGAATATTCATCGCGCCGCGACCGATCAGCGCGGCATCGGACGCGCCAAGCGCCGAATTTTGCGGGCAATTTTTGGGAATTGGGCTTTGGCAAAAATATGAAGTATTCCATCCGAACCGGGCCAATCCGGCGGGTGCGGAAATAAGCGGGTCTGGCAAAAAGTTTGTCGGCTAGTGCCGGTCAGCACCCAGAGGTAGCTGACGTTTACCCAATGTCAGACGTAGCTGACGCTTATCCAATGTCAGACGTAACTGACGCTTATCCAATGTCAGACGTAGCTGACGATCACCGTAAAGCTGGCGCGATAGCGCGCAGGTGGCAGATCGGCGGGCAGGGTGATTGTGCCGCCCACTTCGAACCGGTCAATACCGGCCGCATCGAGGCGGGGCGCGGTCGCGCTGCTGGCGCTGCGCACGGTCAACACGTTGACGGTCAGCGCGGGCAGCCCTGGACCAGATTCTCCTGTGCCGGTCGCAACAATCGTCGCGGGCAACTGGATCGTATAATTGCGCTGGGGTTCGCCGCTGACAGAAAAGCGCGCCGCATGGGCAGCGGCGCACACTGATCCGGTGCAGGCGGCACTGGCCCCGCCCGAAAATTGCGCACCGGACACACCCGGACTGACCGTGACGGTGCCGCTGCTGCCATCGACATGCGTGATATCGCCAAAATCCATTGCGGCGACTGCGGCTACGCGCAACGGGCTGATCATCGTGGCCGATGCGACACCCGCTGCGGTTGCATTCCCGGCGGCATGCGCCGGTGTCGTGCCGCACGCAGCCAGGGCGAGGGCGCCCGCCATTGCGATCCGGGCGATCATCCAAGCACCTGCGTCACGGTGGTCATCAGGACGACTGGAAACACCAGCTGGGCACCCTTGGTGCCGCTGGTAACATTCAGCGTGCCGCCAACATGAAACACCATCGTGCATGTCGCGGTAAAGCAGGTGTTGAACGTCACCGTGCCGGTCTGCCCGGGCAAGAGCGATGGCAAGCCCGGCAAATCGGTCGTAAATTTCGACACGGTGCCCTGCACACCATTGACGGTGGTGCTGTTGGCCGCAGGCAAAGTCACCTGGACTAGCAGTTGATAAAAAATGAAAATGCCGCTGGCGTGGGCATACGTCATCGTGAATTCGGCCGGGGAGCTGGTACTGTCACCCAGCGGTAGTACGCCGTTGTTGGTGCTGGTACCGTCCGCCGCGATGGTGCGCGATCCACTGCCCGATACGACGAGTGTGCCAAAGGACAGCGGTTGATTGGCAGTCGCGGTAAACGTCGCCGCGGTCGCCGCGAGCGCGTGGTTGGGTGCCATCGCGATCAGCACAGGCGCCGCGGCACACAACAACGCCCGTCCGGGACAATTCCGGCCAAACGATCGGGAGACGGGCGCGTTGATCGACACCACAATACTATAGGACTCACCGGTCAAAGAGCGCAAGCTGGTCCGCACAACACAGGGATCCGGTTATGGGACAAATCCGGGATCGAATGCAGCGGTTGCACCCGCTGCAAAAGAACGAACCCCAACCCGGAAAATAGAGATTGTGCGCTTGGCCATTGCTCCCGACCCGGTCTGGCCGGTATGCGGGTTGATAACGATTGTCGATTACCGCCGATCGATCCGCAGGATACGCCATGTTGGCCCATTTCGATCTGGCCCAAATCGATGCGCTGCATGCCTTTGCCGGACTGCTGGTGGGATTTCTGGTCGGTCTGACCGGGGTCGGCGGCGGGTCACTGATGACGCCGGTGCTGGTTTTGTTGTTCGGGGTCAGCCCGACGACGGCGGTGGGCACCGATCTGCTGTTTGCCTCGACCACCAAAATTGCCGGATCGATTGTACACGGTCGGCGTTCCAGCGTTGACTGGACGATTGTCCGCCGGCTTGCCATGGGTAGCGTGCCCGCCGCGATCCTGACCCTGCTGGTGATGTCTGGCCTGGGGCGTCCGCCGCGCGCGGCCAACCACACGATGATGGTGCTGTTGGGGGCGATGCTGATCCTGACGGCGGTGGCCACACTCTTTCAGAAACAGCTGGCTGCCTTTGCCCAACGGTCCGAACCCGCACCTGCAGATCCACCGGCGCCGATCAAAGCCATGCCGACTATCGCGCTGGGCGCGGTGCTCGGGGTGGCGGTGACAATGTCATCGGTCGGTGCGGGCGCGATTGGCGTGACCGCGCTGCTGATGCTGTATCCCGCGTTGCGCGTGGCGCGGATCGTGGGCAGCGACATCGCGCATGCGGTGCCGCTGACAATGATTGCGGGGTTTGGCCATTGGGTGATCGGTGACGTCAATCTGGTGCTGCTGGTCAACTTGTTGATCGGATCGTTGCCGGGGGTCGCCATCGGCAGCCTGTTGTCGACCCGATCGCCCGATTATGTGCTGCGCCCGGTGCTGGCGACAGTATTGTTGATTTCCGGGTACAAACTTCTGACCGGTTAGGTGTCGTACAATGAACGCTGATTTGGAAACATTCCCCGGTTTTGACGGCAGGCCGCTGGCGCTGACCCGCATGGGGCAGGGGCGCCCGGTGGTGCTGTTGCACGGGCTGTTTTCGTCTGCCGATATGAACTGGGTACGGTTTGGCACGGCAGCGCAATTGGCGCAGGCAGGGTTTGCCTGCCTGATGCCCGATCTGCGCGCGCATGGGCACAGCGCCGCGCCGCACAATTCCGATGCTTATCCAATCGACGTGCTGGCCCGCGATGCAGAGGCGCTGGTCGCCCATCTGGGTCTGGATGAATTCGATCTGGTCGGGTTTTCGCTGGGATCGCGCACGGCCGCGCGCGGCGTAATCCGGGGCATGCGCCCGCGTCGGCTGGTGCTGGCGGGTA
>JAYTHT010000491.1:0-3304 GCA_043732365.1 Novosphingobium sp.
CAGATGGCAACAGATGCGCGGGCCGCTGATGCAAAAGTGGCGGCGGTTGAAGCCAAAACCGGCCTCATTGCCAAATCGGATGTCCTCGGATCGATCACCGATCAGCAAATTGGTCCGCTTTCTGTAACAATGGCGACGACCGAAGGCCTTGCGGCGCTGGCGCGCGCCAAAGCGATGTCGGCGCGTCAGTTGGTTGCCACTGGCAAGCCGGATACGATTGCCGATGTGCGTCAGTCGCAAACGATCATCGATCTCAAGACCCAGCGAATGATAGCGCTGCAATCATTGGCCGACATGCAACAACGCTATGGCGATGCGTATCCTGATTTGATCAAAGTCCGCGATCAGATCGCGCAGATCGATCAGCAATTGGCAATCGAGAGCAAGCGGGTGATTGCATCGCTTGATTCCGAAGCAGCCGCAGCTGAAGCGCAAGCGGCGAGCCTGCGTGGTTCGATGGAAGGGTTGAGGAACAGAAAAGCGGTCGAAGTCGAAGCGTCGGTCATGTTGCAAAGCCTTCAGCGTGATGCAGACAGCAAACATGCCGCGTATGATCGCATGGCGCAAACCACGATGGATAGCCGGCAGGCGAGCCAATCATCCTTTGCCCAGGCGCAGATCATCGACGCGGCGCGCGTTCCGGACACGCCCTATTTCCCAAGATGGTCGTTGATGATTATCCTGTCCGTTGTCGCGGGAACGGCATTGGGCGTTGTGGTGATCACGCTTCAGGAAATCATGGTGAGTGGGCTGACGAGTGTCCGGAATATCGAAGGCGATCTTGGTCAGAACCTGATCGCGTCAATCCCGATGGTCAAGAACACCGCGCGGCCAGCCGATTTGTTGCTGTCCAAGCCGACATCGCAATATGCCGAAGCGTTGCGCAATGCGCGCGCGACGATCCTGGGCGTCAAGGGCGACAATCTGTACAAGATCATAGCGGTAACATCGGCCTTGCCGAACGAGGGCAAGACGACAACCGCGTTTGCAATGGCGCGGACCATGGCGATCAACGGCGCGCGCACGATCATTATCGATACCGACGTGCGCCGGGCCCAGTTGAACAGCCTGATCTCCGCCGATCCGCCGGGTCTGGGCCTGGTCGAGGTTCTGTCCGGCACGGCCTCACTGGAAAGCGCGATCAGGCAGACCGACCATTCGCGCCTGGATGTTATCGGCGTCAGCAGGCCGCATTTCACATCTGAAAATCTGTTTGGAACAGACCGGTTTCACGGCATACTTGGCGAACTAAGGCAACAATATGAAACAATTATCCTGGATCTGCCGCCGCTCGTCGGGCTGGCCGATGGTCGGTTTCTTGCCGCGCTGGCCGATGCGGTGGTTTTGATTGTCAAATGGAAGACCACGCCATCCTCTGCGGTCAAATCAGCGATCAACGGTCTGCAATCGGACCATGCCAATCTGATTGGTGTCGTCTATTCCATGGTTGGGCCGAAATCGCAGACCTATGGATCCTATGCTTATAATTCGGCGGCATATTTAAAATATTACCAGGAAACCTGACGGCATGGTCCAAAACCGGGGATGTCAGTCGTTGCGAACGACGCCCGGATTGCCAACAATGACGGATCCGGCGGGCACATCGCACAGCACCACTGTGCCTGCCCCGACCAGGGCGCCATCGCCCACGGTCACGCGCCCGATCACCAAAGCATTGGCACCGATTGAAACATGCGAACCGATGATCGGCACCGTTGCATCGGTCCCGTCGCGCGAACCAATCGTCACCCCCTGGCGCAGCGTGCAAAAATTACCGATCACGCTGGCCGGATGGACCACCAATCCAACGCCGTGATAGACGCAAAGCCCTTTTCCCACCGTCGCCTCAGCCGGGATATAAACCCCCATGATGTAATCGAAAGTGATGCGATACGCGGCATTTACAAGCAGTGCTGCGATCTTCACCAGGACATTGCGGTTACGGTTCGAATGCAGAAACGCCGCAATCCTGAATGCAGTTACGATCAGGCGCCCTTTGCTGTTATGGGCATTCGCCGCCCTGTCAGCCCGCAGCATTTCGCGAAATTCAGCGAAAGTCACAGCGGCAGATCTTTGTGCAAAGCCACGCCATAGCTGCCCGCCAGGCATTTCAACGCGTTGGCCATGCGCTCTCGCTGCATGTAAAAGACGGTGTCATCGCTCAACATTGCTGGCGCCCTGGCCAGATTATGCAGCGCATTTGCCGCCTCGACAATGCGCCGATGCGACGCCAAGGGGGCAAACCGCTGTTCCAGCGCACCGACGTGAGTCGCTATGTCGCGGATGACACGGGTGGCAATTTTACGAGAATGAAACACAATTGAGGCGCCTTTTGCGCGGTTGTTGCGCCGGTGCTGGCGCGCAAGCGCCGCTATTCCTTGTGCCGCAAGCGGCATCCGGTCGCCGTTGAGCGGCATAGCCATATTACGCACGACTTCGAACAGCGTGCTCGCTGGCAGGCCGTGGGGGCGGTGGCGAATCTGCATCGACAGGCACCAATCGTTCCATTTAAAACTGCTGGTACGCGTATCGAAAGAGGCCGCAACCCATGGCGTGCGCAAGACGTCGGCAACGATCGCGCCGTGCATGGCGTCGGCGATGACCAGTTCGGCGGACTGGATCTTTACCATTATTTGACGCGAATCCGACCGCGGATCGACGAATTCAATTCCCGCGAGCGCGCATGCCTGCGCCCACGCGCTGCCTTCAACGGACATGTAATGCGGGATAAACAGCGTGCCGCTGCGACTTTGCGTGGCAACCGTTGGCGCATATTCGGGCAGCAGCGACAGCAGTATCGCACCATCGGTGATGGCTTTTTCCTGATCAAGCCCGAGACAATGCGCGGACAACGGGCCACGCACGGCAGCAACGTCCCAATTCCGCCCACGATCAATCGGTGTGGGTCCATAACCAATTCCGCTACCCATAATCACCATCGCCTTGTCACGTGGCAAATTGTGATTGAGGATCGTTCCGATCCCGCAGAGCCAGATATCAGTGGCAGTCATTTTACGATCAGCCAGCAACGCATCCCATAACCACGTATTCAATGCGTCGCCGAAATTATTCTGGTGGTCAAAAAAGTAATGCAGATTCATGCTAGCTACTTCACCTTATTGATTTGTGTCTGAATTTACGGGCGCCTGTGTATCAAGCGGTATGGAATCGGGTGGTGCAATAAATTGCATTCGACCGATGACGGCCAACGGCCAGGGATTTGTGGCCGCATAAACCGCGTCCCCGTTATTTTGACGGCTCTCAAAGTATATCGATCCGCCCATGGTGGGGGTGTTTGAATCAA
>JAYTHT010000492.1:0-10780 GCA_043732365.1 Novosphingobium sp.
GCGCTCGACCAGTGGCGCGCCGAAGCTGCCAGCGGCGAATTGCTCGAAACATTCGCTTGCGGCACTGCCGCCGTCGTCACCTCGGTCGGAAAAGTCGCCGACCGCAACGGTGAATTCCTGATCGGCAGCGGTGGCCCGGGCCAACTGACTCAAAAACTGCGCCAACTGCTGGTGTCGATCCAGCGCGGTGCTGCCCCCGATACCCACAATTGGGTCCATCGCATCGGTTAGCGGCTCGTTTGAAACGCACTCGCGGCGGGTTTGAGCCACCCAGACGTTGCAAACACACTCCAGCCATGGCATCCGCGCGCCGGTCAGGTGTGCAGTCAGGCACGCGCAGGAGGTTGTCGATATGAGCATTTCGTTCGAAGGACGCGTCGCGATCGTGACCGGCGCCGGTGGCGGCCTGGGCCGTGCTTACGCGCTCGAACTGGCACGTCGCGGGGCGAAAGTCGTGGTCAACGACCTGGGCGCATCGCGCGACGGCACCGGCGCATCCGACGCCGCCCAGCAGGTCGTCGACGAAATCCGGTCGGCCGGCGGCGAAGCGTTTGCCGATGGCCACTCGGTCACCGAATACGACCAGATGCAGGCGCTGGTCGCGCGCGCTGTGGAAACCTGGGGGGGTGTCCACATCCTGATCAACAATGCGGGCATCTTGCGCGACAAAAGCTTTACCAAAATGGAACCCGCCGATTTCGACCTGGTGGTCAAAGTCCACCTGACGGGCTCTGCCAACGCCACCAAAGCGGTATGGGACCTGATGCGCGACCAGAATTATGGCCGCATCCTGATGACCGCATCGTCGACCGGGCTGTTCGGCAATTTCGGCCAGGCCAATTACGGCGCGGCCAAGCTCGCGCTCGCCGGGCTGACCAAGACGCTGTATCTCGAAGGCGCGAAATACAATGTTCGCGTCAACACGCTGGCCCCGGTTGCCGCAACGCGCATGACCGCCGACATTTTCCCCGAAGAAGCGTTCAAGCTGTTTGCGCCTGAAAACGTCGTGCCCGCCGCGCTGTATCTCGTATCCCAGGACGCACCAAGCAATGCCATCGTCGGCGCGGGGGCCGGTGCATTCCACAGCGCATTCGTCACGATGAACCAGCCGGTGATCCTGCCACCTGGGGATTGTACGGTCGAAGGCTTTGCCGCCAATTGGGACCGGATCAGCGACCGTACCGGCGATTTCGTCCCGCAATCGGGCACAGAACAAAGCCACGCAATCCTGGCCGCGATGGCCGCCGCGGCAAAACGCTGAGAGTCTTCAGGCGCGGTTCACGGACAAGTGCCCTGAACCGCGCCAGACAATTGCATGTGCCGCATCCATTGCGCGGCAACGGCGGGGGTGACCTGGCGCGCTGCGCCGCTGGGCTCATCGATCAACACCGGCGCTGCGCAATCGCCGCGCGGCACCTGATGGGCGCGGTCGGGCAACACCACCAATAACCGGTGCGTAGCGTCACGATACACCGCACGCAGCACTGGCTGGCCCCAGGCTTGACCGTGATCATGGCCATCGCCCGGGGTTGGCGCCGCTCCACATCCGGCCAGTGCCAGCATCCCGATTACGACGCTAATCCGCAACGATTTTAAGCAACTTGCGTTCGAGCGATGCCAGCACGCCGGCCAGGTCATGCCCGCGTTTCAGCACTTGCCCGGCCTCACCATACAGGGCCCACATCCCTTGGCGTTGGCGCAACGCCGGGCGTTTTTCGATACGCGCGCTCGGGCGTTCGGCTGTGCGTTTATACGCGCTGAAATGCGCCGCCTCGCGTTCAAAACCGATCGCATAGTCGCGCCACAACCCAGCGGCGACCATTCGCCCGTACAAATCAAGGATACGCATCAATTCGGCCCGGTCGAACGTGACCTGCACCGGCACATTGCGCGGAAAGGGGACCACGACAGCCCCCGGACCGTCCACGGCCCCGCTCAGGATAACACCCAGGACATCAAGCGTTCGAACATTACAAAGCCCCATGTGGCGCGGCGCGATCCGAAGGATATGGTTATAAGAGCCTCGGTTGCCAATGGCCATGCCCTTCAACTGTCTGGCCGAGCACTTCGCGCGCCAGCGTCAGCGTAACCGGCACTTTGCGTTCGAGCGACAGCCGGTCGAGCGTGGTCACCAGCGCCTCGGTCGCCGCATGGCTGCGCTCGATTCGCGGCAACAACCAGTCGAGTACAGCCTCGCCCAATACCAGCCCGCGCCGCCGCGCCTGTTCGCCCAGCAACGCGCGCAACAGCGGATCATCGGGCGGCCCAATCACCAACCGCAACGCCGCACCCAATCGCGATGCCAGATCCGGCAGCGCGATCTGCCAGCCATCCACCACGCCTGCCGGATGTTGCGCGATCAGCAACAGCGCGTGACCGTCTGCCTGCGCCCGGTTCCAGCGGTGAAATAGGTCGACTTCGTCCATCTGGTCGGCGTCATCGATCGCCACGCCCACGCCGCTGGCATTGAACCAGCGCGCCATCAGGCTTTTGCCCGAACGCGGCGGCCCGTTCAGCACGGCCGTGCGATAGGGCCATGTCGTGCTCGCCTGCAACGCGGCAAACACCGGTTGCAGGCTATCCCCGCCGACGATCGTTTCACCCCCGCCGGGCAGTTCAAGAGGCAGCGCGATCTGCGACACGGTCAATGTGGATCAGTGCCGTATCATCAAGACACCGGCCCCTTGCGTCACTTTCCACCCTTGCGCGCGCAACGCGGTGGCCAACGATTCAAGATCGCCGCTATACGTCACGCGCATCACCGACACCCCGCCGAGCGCCAGCGAACTGGTTGTCGCGGCCAAGACTCCGGGAACGGAACGCAGCGCCGCCTGCGCCGCATCGACTGCGTTCGCATCGGGGCTGACAAACTGCACTTGCACCGTCGCACCAGCAGGTCCGGACCCGGCGGATACCACCACCCCCTGCCCGGCAGTACGCATTCTGGCTTGCGGTGGCGGCATTTTGGCGACGATCCCCGCGATCAGCCTGGGATCGATCTGCGGCGCGCTGTTCAACGATGGATCGGGCGTCAATTGCCCGGCAGCCAGCGCCTGCGCAAACAGCGCATCGCACCGCTTGACCGCTTCGCCCAGCATCGCCGGCAGTTTGTCTTCGCTATCGGCGGTCAGCTCGAACGTGCCCAGAAACTTGTTGTCAGGCCCATGCCGCGCGGTGAACGTGCCCTTGATCGGCCCGCCCGGATATTGCCGTTCCAGCCGCGCAATCGGGATTACCACGTCTTCGGCGCCATATTGGTCCAGCATCGATCGCCACCAGTTGCGGCTGCGCCGGCTGATTTGCCCGGCAGTGATCAGCAGGCCGTCGGCGCCGCCGCCATTGGGACGCACATAGTCGATCACGCTTTCGCCGGTGTGAAATTCGGCCCACGCCTTTTGCCAGGGCGTGCGCGTTTCAAACACGCTGGCCACGCCGCCCTGATACAGTAGCGGGATCACCAGCAGCGGTGCCGATTGCGCGCCCCCGCCCTGCAATCCCAGATAGCCCGCAGCCCGGCCGCGATCGAACACCAGCCCCAGCTTTGCAATATACCGGCGCGGGCCAATCTCTTCGTGTTCGATCGTCACCGCCGACACCATGCCCAGCAATGTGCCATCATCGAGTGCCGGCGGCGGCCCGCCGGTCCCGCGCTGGGTCCACAGTTTCTGCCACGCCAGCCGCGTCGCGGTGCGCCATCCGGTCATGCGCGCTTCATCGGCATCCTTGCCGATGGTGTTGACTTCGACCCCGGTCACTTCGAAATCGCCGGTGCTGGCAACCGGCGCGATGCCGCGATCGCCCTCAATCTGGGCCCAGACAACCGCTCCGCCGATTCCCAGCAACAGCAAGCCGGCGCCTGCAACAGCAAGCCGGCCTGCTTTTGCCAGGGATCGCGGCGAATTCTTCGACAGAAGGCTCAAGACGGCCAAGCGAACTCCGATACGGCGAATTGACGCCGCCAAACTGTATAAAGGACAACGGGGACGCTTTTGCCCAAAGGCAAGTGGAAATCCAAGCAGGAAAGCGATAGGGGCTGGCGCCATGGCATCCGAAACCGACCCCACCGCCCGTTATAGCTACGCCAAGGCCGGCGTAAACATCGCCGCAGGCAATGCGCTCGTCAAAGCAATCGGCCCGATTGCCCGCGCCACCGCGCGGCCCGGCGCCGATGCCGAACTGGGTGGCTTTGGCGGGTTTTTCGACTTGCGCGCCGCCGGGTACAAGGACCCGCTGCTGGTCGCGGGCAACGACGGCGTCGGCACCAAAGTCAAATTGGCA
This sequence comes from Novosphingobium sp., assembly GCA_043732365.1. GTDB lineage: Bacteria > Pseudomonadota > Alphaproteobacteria > Sphingomonadales > Sphingomonadaceae > Novosphingobium. The sequence continues at coordinate 4,279 of JAYTHT010000492.1, forward strand.
ATCGACCACGACCGCCATGACCAGATCGGCATCGACCTGGTCGCGATGTGTGTCAACGATTTGATCGTCCAGGGCGCAGAGCCGTTGTTTTTCCTGGACTATTTTGCCACTGGCAAGCTCGATAACGGCATTGCCGAACGCGTCATTGCGGGCATTGCAGAAGGTTGCAAGATGGCCGGATGCGCGCTGATCGGGGGCGAAACCGCCGAAATGCCCGGCATGTATGCGCCCGGCGATTATGACCTGGCCGGCTTTTGCGTGGGCGCGGTCGAACGCGGTGAACAACTGACCGGCGACCGTGTGGCGGCGGGCGATGTCCTGCTCGGGCTTGCGTCATCGGGCGTGCATTCCAATGGCTATTCGCTGGTCCGCCGACTGGCTGCCGATAAGCTGTGGAAACTTGATCGCCCGGCGCTGTTCGACATGGATCGCTTGTTGATCGACCATTTGATCGAGCCGACGCGAATCTATGTCAAAACGCTGCTGCCGTTCATCCGCTCGGGGCGAATCCATGCGCTGGCGCATATCACCGGCGGCGGCTTGCTCGAAAACGTGCCGCGCGTCCTGCCGGTGGGGCTGCATGCGCAGATCGATGCCGATGCATGGGAACAGTCACGGCTGATGGCGTTCCTGCAGGCGCAGGGCCAGATCGAGCCGGGCGAAATGGCGCGTACGTTCAATTGCGGCGTTGGCATGGTGCTGGCAGTGGCGCCCGACGAAGCCGTCGCGCTGGCCCACGACCTGACCGAAGCAGGCGAACAGGTGTTCACGATCGGCGAAATCGTCGCGGGCGAACGCGGCTGTACCGTCACGGGCAGCGTGGAAACATGGAGCGCACGTGAAGCCTGGGCAGCGGTGCATCTTGCCTGAAGCGGCTGGACCCGAAGCACTTGGGCGCATTCCGGTTGCGGTGATGATTTCGGGCAGCGGCACCAATATGGCGGCGCTGTTGTACGCCAGCCGTCGCCCCGATTGCCCGTATCAGATCGTACTGGTCGCATCGAACAATCCGGACGCGGGCGGACTGGCCCTTGCCAGGGCCGAGGGCGTGCCCACATTTGTGCTGCCGCACAAAGGCATGGCACGCGCCGACCACGACGCCGCGATGGACGCCGCGATTGCCGCCAGCGGCGCGCGCATGATCGCGCTGGCCGGGTATATGCGCATCCTGTCACCCGGCTTTGTCGAACGCTGGCACGGGCGGATGATCAATATTCACCCCAGCCTGCTGCCGAAATACAAAGGCCTGGAAACCCACGCCCGCGCCATCGCGGCGGGCGAAAGCCATGGCGGATGCAGCGTGCATCTGGTCACCCCGGAACTCGACGATGGGCCGGTGCTGGGGCAGATTGCGGTCGCAATTCTGCCGGGCGACACACCCGCCAGCCTGTCGGCGCGCGTGCTGTTTGCCGAACATCAGCTGTATGCGCGGTGCCTGTCCGAACTGGTCACCGCGCCGACCACCCCGGCCTGGCTGATTGCAAAAGTCCGTGACATCGCGCTGGCGCTGCCGTCGAGCGAAGAAACGCTCAGCCACGGCATGACCTGCTTTGGCGTGATCAAGGGCAAGAAATTCGGCTATGTCGCGGTCAATCACCACGGCGATGCGCGCACATCGCTGCTGGTCAAGATCAGCGGCCGCGACGAACAGGAGGACCTGATCGATCGCGATTCGGACCGGTATTATCGCGCGGCGTATTTCGGCGACGACTGGATCGCGATTCGGCTCGACCCGATCGAGCCAGATTGGGACGAGCCCGATTGGGAAGAGATCGCCGGATGGCTGCAACGCAGCTGGCTGGCGGTCGCGCCGCGTCGCCTGGCCGCGCTGCTGGGCGAATAACCGCGCGTCGCCAGCTGGGGCCGGTTACAATCCATCGCGCACTGCAATCGCTCGCCGAAAACACCGGTGGCTTGTTCATGACAGCGTTGCTGGTGCGGCAGGGCGTGTCGTAACCCGCCGCGCTGGTGATAGCGCGGTTTGCGATCCGCGCGATGGTTCTGCCGCTGGCGATCGGTGAGGGCGCAACACGCGGATGCCAGGTCAGCCTGCGACCACCGGCGTGCGATCACCGCACCGATCCTGACCGGGCTGATCGGTGTGGCCAAGGTCACGCTGATGCTCGCGCGCTGGTACGCCAGCACGCCTGCGGCAGCATGGACCTAGATCTCGCTTGCCAGCACCAGCGGGCGGCTTTCGCGCGTCCCGCGGTACCGCGTGGTCGGGTCATTTTCGCCGGCGCAGATGATCACGTAATCGTCGTGCACTTCGACCAAAGTCCCGACAAACGGCATGCCCTCCAGGCTGCCGGTCACGCGATAGCTGACGACATCGCCCGGCTTGAACGTGGCGGCTTCAAAGTTGAATTCGAACGGGCAATCACCCGACCCCATGCCGATCATGTCAGGCCCTGCTCCTTTACGCTTGTCGGCAGACCATACCATGCCTGCCAGGTTTTGATCTATCCCCGTCGGGGAGAGGGCAAAAACATGGCCAACAGACCAATCGCGGGCAGGAACGAACAGATCGTAAAGACCATTTCAATCCCCGACCGGTCAGCGACTGCGCCCAGCCCAGCCGCACCATGCCCGCCCATGCCAAACGAAAACCCGAAAAACAGGCCCGAGATCATCCCGACTTTGCCCGGCACCAGTTCCTGTGCAAACACGACGATCGCCGGGAACGCCGAGGCGAGAATCAGCCCGATGATCACGCTCAACGGCCCGGTCCAGAACAAGTTGGCATGCGGCAACAACAGCGTGAACGGCAAAGCGCCCAGGATCGAAAACCAGATCACATATTTGCGCCCGATGCGGTCGCCGATCGGACCACCGGCCACCGTCCCCACCGCGACCGCAATCAGAAATGCAAACAGATGGAACTGCGCCACTTCGACCGAAACGCCAAAGCGATGGATCAGGTAAAACGTCAAATAGCTCGTCAGGCTGGCGAGGTAGACATATTTCGAAGAGATCATCGTCAACAGCACGACTATGCCCCACATCGCCCGTCCGGGCGGCATGGCGGCGACGGCCTGGGCGCCAGTTTTGCCGCGTGTCAGCCGGGCCAGGCCATGATGCCGGTACCATTGTCCGACATTCCACAGGATTGCGCACGACAGCAGCGCCAGCATCGCAAAAAACGCCAGACTGCCCTGTCCCAACGCACAATGACCAGCGCCGCCGCCAAGGGCCCTAGCGCGGACCCGGCATTGCCGCCCACCTGAAACAGCGATTGCGCCAGGCCATGCCGCGCGCCTGCCGCCATGCGCGCCGCGCGTGATGATTCTGGATGGAACACCGATGACCCCACACCCAGCAGCGACGTGCCGACCAGCAGCAGCCCGTAACTGTGCGCCACTGACAGCACCAACAATCCGGCCAGAGAAAACAGCGTCCCGCCGGGCGGCGCATTGGGCATCGGCTGTTTATCGGCATAAAACCCGATCATCGGCTGCAAGATCGACGCGGTGACCTGATAGACAAAGGTCACCAGCCCGATCTGGCCGAACGACAGGCCCATATGCGCCTTCAACTCGGGATAGATCGCGGGCAGCAACGATTGCATCATATCATTGAGCAAGTGGCAAAACTGATCGCCACAATCACGCCAAACACCGTGGCTTCAAATGTGATCGGTCGGGTTGGCGCGGTCGAGGCAGTCATGACGATGGTAATCCCTGGTGGCAACTTACCCGGCTTCGCGCGCTTTGACATCACCAACAGGTCACCATCGCCACCGCAGGATCCGCAAACCCTATCGCCAAGCCCCCGGTTTTGCCTCTGGATATGATCGATGGGGAATGCCGGATGTTCGCGCGCGCGCGGGAATTGCCAATGTGGCTGTGTGTGGGGGGCGTGGCGAGCGCATGATAAGACGACGCCACAAAAAAGGGAGCCAACCGGCTCCCTTTTCGTATCAACCTATTCATATCAGTGTTGGCGCGCGCCAATCAGCCGACGATTTCTTCCGGCTTGAAAAAGTACGCAATTTCGATCGCGGCATTTTCTTCCGAATCCGAACCGTGAACGGTGTTGGCTTCGATCGATTCGGCGAATTCCTTGCGGATTGTGCCGGCATCGGCGTTGGCCGGGTTAGTCGCGCCCATCACGTCGCGGTTGCGCTTGACCGCGTCTTCACCTTCCAGGACCTGAACCACGACCGGGCCCGAGATCATGAATTCAACCAGATCGTTGAAGAACGGGCGCGCAGAATGCACGGCATAAAACCCTTCGGCCTGCGCGCGGCTGAGGTGAAGGCGCTTTGAAGCGATGATGCGCAGGCCTGCTTCTTCCAGCTTGGCAGCCACGGCGCCAGTCAGGTTGCGGCGCGTGGCGTCGGGCTTGATGATCGAAAACGTGCGGGTAACCGCCATGGTACTATCCTTAGCATTGGGAATTCAGGAGGTCAGCCAGCGGGCTGACCCTGTGCGCGGCCCCCTAGCCGGGAACATCGCCATCCGCAAGGCGTGGATTGGGTATGCGCCTTACGGCGCGTGGATCGGGCATGCGCCTTACTGCGCGTGGATCGGGCATGCGCCTTACGGCCCTTCCAGCCATTTCGCGCCATCCTGGCGCCAATAGTGCCGTTCGACGCCTTCGCGCTGGCCCAGCACGCGCCAGGTCTGGCGCGCATCGTCGATCCGTTCGGGCGGAAACAACAGGAATACCCGCGTCATGCCCTCTGCCTCGCGCCACTGCCCGTCGGCGATCGCGCAATAGCGCGCGCCGTTGGCCGCGTGCGGTTCTGCTTCCAACAAGTCTGGCCCCAACAGGATCGGCTGACGCGCATCGTGCGGCCCCCCGGATGCGCCATGCGCCAGAAAGCTGTCGGGCACCCGCGCCCACAGCGCCGCGCTGATCCGGCCCAGTTGCGCCGGATCAGCAGACACCACCACCAACCGCTCGCCCGCCGCCAAAGTGCTGCGCGCCAGCAAGGGCAGCACCAGTTCGGCCGGATCGCGAGTCAATTGATAGAAATCGACCCGCATTTCAGCCCTTCACGCCCTTGTTTGCGCCGGCGCGGCGACAGCGATCAGAACAAAATCGCACATTGTCCCAATCGCGCTCCCACTTTTTGCGCCACGTAAAGGGCAGGCTGCAGGCGGCGCACACTTTGGTGGGCAAATCCGCCTTTGACCGCATTTTCGGCATCAGCTTTCCAGCACGTCACGCACATACCGGTCGAGCAGCCGCACACCGAACCCGGTCGCGCCTTTGTCGAATGTCGCGCCGGGCTTGTCCGCCCAGACCATGCCCGCAATGTCGAGATGCGCCCACGCGACACCGTCGTTGATGAACCGTTTCAAAAACTGCGCCGCGGTGATCGACCCGCCCAGCCGTGGCCCGACATTCTTCATATCGGCAATCGGGCTGTCGATCAGCTTGTCATACGCCGGACCCATCGGCATGCGCCACAGCTTGTCCCCGCTCGCTTTGCCCGCCGCGTCCAGTTGGCTGGCCAACAGATCATCATTGGCGAATATGCCGCCATATTCAGTGCCCAGCGACACCATGATTGCGCCGGTCAGCGTGGCCAGGTCGACAATAGTTGCGGGCGTATACGTGCTCTGCACCCAGGTCAGCACATCGCACAGCACCAGCCGCCCTTCGGCATCGGTGTTGATCACTTCGATCGTCTGCCCCGACATGCTGGTCACGACATCGCCCGGCCGCTGCGCATTGCCATCGGGCATGTTTTCCACCAGCCCGACGACGCCGATCACATCGGCCTCTGCCTTGCGCAGCGCCAGCGTCAGCAGCGCGCCCGCCACTGCGCCTGCGCCGCCCATATCCCATTTCATATCTTCCATGCCGCCAGCAGGCTTGATCGAAATGCCGCCGGTATCGAATGTCACGCCTTTACCCACAAACGCCGTCGGGCGGCTGCCCGCGCGGCCTTTCCAGCGCAGCGCGAGCACGCGTGCTTCGCGCACAGACCCTTGCGCCACGCCCAGCAGCGCGCCCATGCCCAGCGCTTCGAGTGCGGCCTTGTCCAGCACCACGATCTCGATACCGGTGCCTTCAAACCGCGCCAGACATCGCGCGACAAAGCTTTCGGGGTAAATCACATTGGCCGGCTCGGTCACCAGTTCGCGGGTGAATTCCACCCCTTCGACCAGCGCCGCCTCGATCTGCCACAGCGCCTCTGCCCCCTCGGGCGCGCCGATCGCCACAATATCGGTCAGCGAAGGTTTCTGTTCATCGGTCAGCCGGGTCTTGTAGATGTCATAGCGCCAGCTGCGCAGCCGCGCGCCAAGCAACACCGACACCGCTTCATTGGCGGTCAGCGCGCTGCCGGCAAAATCGATACCCAAAGCGGTTTCGCCCGAAGTGAGGTATTTGGCGACCAGCGCCCCGCCCGCACGTTCCAGCGCAGCGATGCGTTCGGCGCCCGTCGCTTTGCCAATGCCGGCAAAGGCCAGCCGGGTCAGACCAGCTCGCATTGCGCCTTCTTCGCCGGGCACGAAAGCCTCGAACACCTGGCCCGTCTTGCCCGAAA
>JAYTHT010000493.1:0-3294 GCA_043732365.1 Novosphingobium sp.
CGCCAGCGCGCCTCGGGATTGCGCCGCCACGTGCCTGTGCCGGTGCACGGCGCATCGACCAGCACGGCATCGGCCTGGTTGGCCAGATCGCGCAACGCCTGCCCTTCGCGCCCCGCGTCGAGCAACCGCGTTTCAACAGTGACCCCGGCCCGAGCCGCGCGCCCGGGCAACCGTGACAAGCGCGTGCGATCGATATCGCACGCGATCAGGCGGCCATGGTTGCCCATCGCTGCGGCCAGCGCGAGCGTCTTGCCCCCTGCCCCCGCGCACAGATCGACAATGGTTTCGCCAGGCTGGGCCGCGATCGCGCTGCATGCAATCTGGCTGCCGGCATCCTGCACCTCGAACAGCCCATTGCCAAATGCCGGCCACGGCTCGACTTGCGTTCCGGGCGGCAGCCGCAGGGCATCGGTCGCAGGGCCCGGTTCAGCCGCGACCGGCAATTGCGCCAGCAGATCATCGCGCGTAGTACGCAACCGGTTGGCGCGAATATCAAGAGGCGCGCGGGTCAGCAAGGCCGCAAGATCAGCCGCATCCGACCCGCTTTGGGTCAGCGCCTTGATCAACCAATCGGGCGCAATCCCTGCAAGTGCCGGCACTTCATCGGACGCGATCGGCGCCGGGCCATAGTGCGACCCGTCGAACAACGCCGCCAGTGCCGGATCGTCTGTCGCCACACGCAACATCGCCGTGCGGCCATTGTCGGGAATATCGCCACAGGCGCGGATTGCGCGCCACACCAGATCACGGATCGCGCGGCGATCCTTTGATCCGACAAAACGGCGCGTGCGAAACCAGTCGGCGGCGATCCGATCGGCGCTGGCGCCCCGCCCGCGCGCGGCCACGATCACCGCGTCGAGCAGATCGATCGCCGCCTGTATGCGCGCAGCGGGGGTCATTCCACAGGATCAGCGCGTGGGATAATTGGGTGCCTCACGCGTGATCGTCACATCATGGACATGGCTTTCGCGCAAGCCCGCGCCGGTGATGCGCACAAACCGCGCATTGGCTTTCAGATCGGCGAGTGTCGCAGCACCGGTATAGCCCATCGCGGCCTTGATCCCGCCAACCAGCTGGTGGACGATATCTTTGGCGGGGCCTTTGTACGGGACCTGACCCTCGATCCCTTCGGGAACGAGCTTCAACTGGTCCTTGATGTCCTGCTGAAAATAGCGGTCGGCCGATCCGCGCGCCATTGCACCGACCGACCCCATCCCGCGATAGGATTTGTACGAGCGCCCCTGATACAGGAACGTCTCGCCCGGTGCTTCGTCGGTTCCCGCCAGCAGCGACCCTATCATGATTGTGCTGGCGCCGGCAGCCAGTGCCTTGGCCGCGTCACCCGACGTGCGCAAACCGCCATCGGCAATGACCGGAACGCCGGATTTCTCAGCCTCTTCGGCGCATTCCATCACCGCAGTCAATTGTGGCACGCCAACGCCTGCGACGATCCGCGTGGTGCAGATCGATCCCGGTCCGATCCCGACTTTGATCGCATCGGCCCCGGCATCGATCAGTGCGCGCGTTGCCTCGGCCGTGGCGACATTGCCCGCAATCACTTGCACCGCGTTTGACAGCTTCTTAACCGCTTCGACTGCGCGCGCGACCTGGGCATTGTGGCCATGCGCGGTGTCGATCACAATCACATCGCATTCTGCATCGATCAGCGCGCGTGTGCGCTCCATCCCTTTTTCGCCAACCGTGGTTGCCCCGCAAACGCGCAGGCGCCCCGCCGAATCCTTGGTCGCATTGGGGTAATTGACCGCTTTTTCGATGTCCTTGACCGTGATCAAGCCGATGCAGCGATAGGCATCATCGACCACCAACAGTTTTTCGATACGGCGCTGGTGCAACAAGCGGCGTGCTTCGTCCCCGCTGGTACCCAGCGGCACCGTGGCGAGATTTTCATGAGTCATCAGTTCGCGCACCGGCTGCGCCAGATTGGCGGCAAAGCGCACGTCGCGGTTGGTCAGGATGCCGACCAGACGGCCCGACGTCTCGACTACCGGAATGCCGCTGATCTTGTGATGCCGCATCAGGGTTTGCGCATCGCCGAGCGTGGCATCGGGCGTAATCGTGATCGGATTGATTACCATACCGCTTTCAAATCGCTTCACCGCGCGCACTGCGGCGCACTGTTCGTCGATTGACAGATTGCGGTGAAGCACGCCAATACCGCCCAATTGCGCCATGACAATCGCCATGTCGGCCTCGGTCACGGTGTCCATCGCCGAGGAAAGCACCGGAATATTGAGCGGGATCGCACGGGTCAGCCGCGTGCGAGTATCAGCTTGGCTGGGCAAAAGGTCTGACGCCCCCGGGCGCAACAACACATCGTCATAAGTCAGGCCGAGGGGGATATCGATCACTGATGCCACTTTCTGTCCGGGGGGAGGGATTCGTGGCGGATCATGTAACCAAGCCAAGCATATCTGGCCAGTAGTCTTTTTGCTCCCAATCACCCTTCGAGTATGAGGCCTAAAACCGGGGGCGACGTGATATCGGTACTCGATCAATGCATGCCGATCGATGCGTGCCAATCAACGCGCGGCGCTGTCTTGGCGCGGCACAGGTGGGCCGGGGAAATGGTGTACATCTGCAAAATAGCGCGCCAGTTCGACTTGCAGCGCGACATCTTCGCCCATGCCGCCATATTCGACACGAGCGACAATGTCGGTGGGCCGGTGATAGCGTTCGTCCATAAATTTTTCGAGCCGGGCAGTGTCCGAATAGGCGCTGCTGACCATGACAGCAGGCACATCGTGCTGAATAAACGCCCATCCATCCTGCCGCCGGACAAACGCATTGGCAGCATTACCACTGACCGTCTTTCGACGCATGCCTTTCAACACGATGGCAATGCTGTCGTCCAGATCGGTCATCCCCGCGCCAATCACGCTGACCGGTATGCCCGTCCCAACCAGCCCGGTGGAATCGACATTGAGCACTGCCATAATCGCATCGAGCGGCAAAGGCGGGTTTTCGGTAAACGCGTGCGCGCCCAACAGGCCAAGTTCTTCGCCGGTGGTCGCCAGGAAATAGATATCGCGATCGAGCGGGCGCCCGCTCGACAGGATCCGCGCCGCCTCGGTAATCACGGCCAGCCCGCTGGCATTGTCGACCGCGCCGTTGCAGATCAGGTGTTCGGCCGGCGGATCGGCACAACGCCCGAAATGATCCCAATGCGCCAGGATCACCACCGCGCCCAGATCGTGGCGCCGCCCTTCCAGCTTGCCGATCAGGTTGTGTGTGTGAATGCGGGTTTCGCGCCCCGTCGCCTCCAGCGTGCCGCTC
>JAYTHT010000494.1:0-3292 GCA_043732365.1 Novosphingobium sp.
GGGGGCGGGCGATAAAACTGTACCAGTTGGCCAGCGCGCCATAGCCATTTGCGCGTACGACCAGCGGCAGCGCAGCCATCGCAGCGCCGTCGCGCGCCACCGCGATCAGCGTGCGGGTCGGCGTCAGGCATTCTTGCGCCATCAGGCGCAACCAGTCGATCCGGTCGAACGGCGTAACCCCCGGGCCGGGCGCGAACAGCGCGGCCAGCGCCGGGTCGGCTTGCGCTTCGTCAAGATCGGCGTGATAGACTTTCATCGTGACCGCTATTCTCGTTCCCATGGCCAAATCTGCGCCCCGCCCGATCGATCACCTGCCGCTGATGGGGGTGGGCGACGCCCCGGCGTTGCAATTGGGCAATCGCGTCATGGACTATGCGGCGTTAAATCGGCGTATAGGCCAGCTTGGTGCCTGGTTGGCAAGCCAGGTTGCACCCGGCGGCCGTGTTGCAGGCTGGTTGCCAAAAGGCGAAATGGCCTGCCTGTTGCCGCTGGCGTGCGCGCGTGCGGCGCTGATCCATGTACCGGTCAACCCGGTGCTGAAACGCGGGCAAGTCGCGCATATCCTGGCTGATAGTGGTGCCGCGCTGCTGATCGTCAATCCGGCGCGTGCCACCACTTTGTGCAGCGACGATCTTGGGTGCCGGGACGATCCTGGCGCGTGTCGGCGCGTCGATGATGCACAGGTTCTGGCGGCGCTGGATTGCTGCGATCCCTTGCCCGCATCGCAGGCACCGGTCGATGACGTGGTCGCGCTGTTGTATACCAGCGGTTCGACCGGACTGCCCAAGGGCGTGATGGTCAGCCATGCGAACTTGTGGCTCGGCGCGCAAAGTGTGGCGCAATATATGCGGCTGGCGCCTGACGATCGTGTGCTGGCGGTGCTGCCGCTGGCGTTTGATTATGGGCAGAATCAGGTGCTGTCGGCATGGTATGCGGGCGCTTGTGTGGTGCCGCATGACTATCTGGTGCCGCGCGATGTCCTGCGTGCGGTCGAACGGCATGCGATTACCACGCTGGCCGGGGTTCCGCCGCTGTGGCGCCAATTGGTTGCGTGTGACCTGGCGGCGGGTGAATGGCCGGGTGGGTTGCGGCGGCTGACCAACAGCGGCGGTGCGCTCGATGTGGCGCTGGTGCGGCGGTTGCGCGATTTGGCGCCCGCCGCGGATCTGTATGCGATGTACGGCCTGACCGAAGCGTTTCGGTCGACGTATTGCGACCCCGCGCTGATCGATGCGCATCCGACCGCGATCGGCGACGCGGTGCCCTTTGCCGAAATCTTGGTGGTGCGCGACGATGGTACGCCGGCAGGGCCGGGCGAAGCGGGCGAACTGGTGCATGCCGGGCCATTGGTCGCGCACGGCTATTGGCGCGACCCGGTCCGCACGGCGGAACGGTTTCGCGCGGCGCCCGCCTGGTCGCAATCGGGTGGTACGGCGGTGTGGTCGGGCGACCGGGTCAGGCGCGATGACGCTGGCTTGCTGTATTTCGTCGGGCGGCGCGATGCGATGATCAAGACCGCTGGCAACCGGGTCAGTCCGCAAGAGATCGAGGATGCCGCATTGGCGACCGGGCTCGTCGGCGAAGTCGTCGCATTTGGCGTGCCTGATGGGGATCTGGGCCAGGTCATTCACTGTGTGGCCAACCCGGCGGCCAGCTCGGCGGCCAGCCAGACAGCCAGCCAGACAGCCAGCCCGGCGGCCAGCCAGACAGCCAGCCCGGCGGCCGGTGCTGATACCGGCGCGTTGATCGCGGCAATGGCGCGCGATTTGCCCAGTTTCATGGTGCCGCGCATAGTGCATTGGCGCGATAGGCTGCCGCTGAATGCCAATGGCAAAATCGATCGTGCGGCCCTTTACCGGGAATTATCGGGTTTGGTGGATAAGCCGGAGGGATGACTGGTACGAGCAAGCCGATGGGAAACCTGCCGCCTGGCTTTGGCGTGATCGACGGGCAACTGGCGATCGGTGGCATGCGCGTGCGCGACTGTGTGGCACGGGCGGGCGGCGCGCCGCTGTTCGTTTATGACGCGGGCATGATTGCGGCACGGATTGCGGCGTTTTACGCGGCTGTGCCGGGCGTGGGTCTGCACTACGCGGTAAAGGCCAATCCGTTTGCGCCTTTGCTGGCGTTTATGGCGACGCGCGTTGACGGGTTTGACATTGCGTCGGGTGGGGAACTCGCATTGTTGCACGCGGCAGGCGTTGCGGGCGGGCGCGTGGGGTTTGCCGGCCCCGGTAAACGCGACGCCGATCTGGCGATGGCGATTGCCGCCGGGGTTACACTGCATATCGAATCCGGTGGCGAAGCCGACCGCGCACTTGCTGCCGGGGCCCGCGCCGGGATTGCGCCGCGCGTTGCTGTCCGCATTAATCCTGATTTCGAACTTGGGGGCGCGGGCATGCGCATGGGCGGCGGCGCCCGGCCGTTTGGCGTTGATGCGCTCGATGTTCCGGCGCTGGTGCGGCGGCTGGTCTCTGCGGGCGCCGATTGGCAGGGTTTTCATGTTTACGCGGGCAGCCAGTCGCTCGATGCCAATGCGATTGTTGCGGCGCAAGTTGCGACTCTCGATCTGGTCGCACGGCTGGCCGATTCGGCGGGAATTGCTGTGCCCCGTTGCAACCTGGGCGGTGGGTTCGGCATTCCCTATTTTGCCGGGCAACGCCCGCTTGACCTGAATACGGTCGGCACCGGGCTGACGGACGCTCTGGCCCGCCGCGCCCCGGTGCTGACCGATACGCGGTTCATCATCGAACTCGGGCGCTGGCTGGTGGGCGAGGCGGGCGTCTATCTGGCCGAAGTGATCGATCGCAAACACAGCCGGGGCGAAACATTCCTCGTGGTCGATGGCGGATTGCACCACCAATTGGCGGCCAGCGGCAATTTCGGATCGGTCATCCGCCGCAATTATCCTTGCGCTGTGGCAACCCGGATCGATGCGAAAGTGGACGATGTGGCGCATGTCGTGGGGTGTTTGTGCACCCCGCTCGATCGGCTGGGCGATGCACTGGCGCTGCCTCATGCCGACCCGGGCGACCTGATCGCGCTGTTTTGCGCCGGGGCCTATGGCGCGAGCGCCAGTCCGGCTACTTTTTTGGGCCACGGACCGGCGCGCGAATTGCTGATTGGTTAAGAGTCTGGTTGGGCAACTCGCGAAAGAGCGACCTCTCGAAACGAAAGTTTCGGGTCTGAGCCATCCAGTTGGTTAAGCAATCGGTAATGCGCTGTTCTGTCTTGGGACAGATCCGCGCAATGCATCAGCACTAACCGTATCTTCACCCTTTTTGGACATAAC
>JAYTHT010000495.1:0-3274 GCA_043732365.1 Novosphingobium sp.
ACCGGCGCCGCCGCGCGCGACCGGCTGGGCGTGTGGAACGATTGGGGCGCGTTTCGCGATGCCGCCGTGCCGCGCTGTTATGCGATTGCCATGGCCGCAGAGACGCCGCGTCGTGGCCGCGAAACGCAGCCGTTTGTGACCGTGGCGACCTGGCCCAGGCGCGCGATCCATGGCGAAATCCATGTGCGCCTGTCGCGCGGGCCCGCCTTGGGCAGGCCGGTCGTGATCACGCTCGGTGGGCAGAAATTTCCGCTGGTGTCCAATGGCGTCGATGCCTGGGCGGCCGACCGGCGGATGGATGCCGCGATCATCGCCGCAATCCGCGAAGGCGGCGACATGACGCTAATGATGCATGGCCGCGATGGCCACATATCGCGAGACAGCTATCGCCTGGCCGGCGCCGCATCGGCCATGGATGCCGCGAGCCTGGGCTGCGCGGCATCCTGACACCTGAAAACAGGGGCCAAAATAATCAGAGGCCATAATACTCGGAAAGGGGGGAGAGTGGGCGTAAACTCCGCCTTGAAGATGGCGGACGAAGACCCCCACCCCTGAACTGTCAATCCGATATGGTCTTCAGAACTGGACGCCGACACTGGCCAGAATCTGGCTGCGGCTGGAGTGCAGGTCAAAGTCGCTGCTGTCAGGCGTCGTGCCGTAATAGTTGAACTGGCCACTGCCATAATGCGAATAGTCGTATTCGAACTTTACATACGTCGCCCTGGTCAATTTCTGTTCGACCCCGGTGCCCAGGCGAAACCCGCTGGCATTGATGCCCTGATACAACGGATCGGCGCCATTATCGCCGGTGATCCCGAAATGCGTGTTGGTATAACCGGCCTTGCCGAAAACCTGCGTTTTGGGCGTCACCGCATAGCCCAACCGTGCCCCGACAAACAGATCGCGGCCCGGCTTTACCGTTTCAGTGTTGAACGTGCCTGCGACAAAATTGTTGGTGTTGTTCCACCTGGCCGAACTGCCATACAGGCCCACTTCCGCGCCCAAAGTCACATGCGGGGTCAGCGCAACATCATATCCCACCGCGCCACCATACGTAACGCCGCTGCCCGATCCTTTGGCATAGGCGGTGGCATCGATGTCCTTGATTGATGTCTGGCTCAGATGGTCCCAGCCAAAGGTGGCCTCGACATGCGCGCCACTGAACGCCTGGGCCGGGGTTTGGGTCTGCGCGGCGGCGTCATTTGATTGCGCAAATGCCGGGCTGGAAGCGATCACTGCCAGGCCGCAGGCAAGCAGGGCGTAAATGGTCTCCATCGATTTTCTCCACTCATATATGCCCCCCGATGAAGGCCTAAACGCCGGAACCCGCCGAACCATTCCCCTGTCGCGATGAAATTGCGGTTGTATGACAATGTGTTACAAACATCACCCGAAGCACATTGGCCCGGCACACCTCTATGCAGACGTGCCGGGCCAAAGGGTCGGGACACGCTGCTCAGAACCGGTAGCCCAGGCTCAGTAGCGCCTGTTGGCGGTTGCCGCGCAGATCGTACACGCTCGCGTTCGGGGTTGCGTCGCCATAGTTGAACTGCTCGCTCCCATAATGCGTATAGTCATACTCGACTTTCACATAGGTCATCTTGGTCAATTGCCGTTCGATCCCGGCACCCACCCGCAGGCCGGTGGCGCTGGCCGATTCATGCAGAAATTCGCTGCCATCGGTGCCGTACGACGAAAAATGAAAGGAGCTCAGACCGGCCTTGCCAAAAACTTCGGTCTTGCGGTTCAGCACATACCCGACGCGGCCGCCGACGAAGATATCGGGCTGAGGCTTTACGAGCGACGTGTCGAACGTGCCTGTGACCAGGTTTTGGACGTTGTTCCATTTGGCCGTGCTGCAATAAATGCCCAATTCGGCGCCGAGCAGCATTTTATCGGTCAGGGGAAAGTCATAGCCGATCGCACCGCCAAAAGTGATCCCCTGCCCGGTCCCCCGGGTCTGTGCAATCGTGGTCGAAATGGTCTGGATCGACGTGGTGTTCAAATGGTCCCAACCGATGCTGGCCTCGACGTGCAACCCGCCAAACCCTTCAACAGCGGTTAGCGGTAGGTTGGGATCCTGGTCATCATCTTGCTGCGCCCATGCCGGGCTGGTTAACATCGCAGCCATGCCGGCGACCAAAATGGCAAAAACGGTTTTCATAGGTGAATTCCCTTCGACAGGCGGGTGCCGCGACCGCTCCTATAACGCCGCAGAGCCGAGTTCATGCCCTCGACACCGCAAAAATATGCTTTGGTGACAATGTATTACAACCTGCCGCAATCGTAACTGCCTGTCGCTGGACGCCGGTCACGTCGGCCCGATTTGCGCTCTGCCGGGTCGTCGCGTATAGGCTTGGAATGTCCACACCATTGATGCCAATCCCGGGCCATTTCGACCCCGTGCCCCTACCGCGTGAGGTCACGCCGCGCGCCGATGGCCGCGTCGACCTGATGGGCCTGTCGCGCACCGCGATCATCGACGTATTTGCGGCGGCGACGCTGGATGCGCGTGCCGCGAAATTGCGCGCGAAACAGGTGTTTCACTGGATCTATCATCGCGGCGTCACCGAATTTTCGGCGATGACCGATATCGCCAAGACCATGCAGCCATGGCTGGCCGACCGCTTTGTCATCGGCCGGCCCGAAGTGGTCGAGGCGCAAGCATCGACCGACGGCACGCGCAAATGGCTGTTGCGCACGACAGACGATCACGAATTCGAAATGGTGTTCATCCCCGATGCCAATCGCGGCACGCTGTGCGTATCGAGCCAGGTCGGGTGCACGCTCAACTGCCGGTTTTGCCACACCGGCACGATGCGACTGGTGCGCAATCTGACGCCGGGCGAAATCGTCGGTCAGGTCATGCTGGCGCGCGATGCGCTAGGCGAATGGCCCAAAGCCGGCGGCAATATGGCTGGCCTGGTTGAAGAACCCGACGACGAAAGCCCGGATGACGAAAGCGTAAACGCCGCGCGCGACTACAGCGCCGATGGCCGCCTGCTGACCAACATCGTGATGATGGGCATGGGTGAGCCGCTGTACAATTTCGACAATGTTCGCGACGCGCTGAAAGTCGTGATGGATGGTGATGGGCTGGCGCTGTCAAGGCGGCGGATCACACTGTCAACCAGTGGCGTGGTACCGATGATGGCGCGCTGCGGCGAAGAAATTGGCGTCAACCTGGCAGTTTCGCTCCACGCGGTGACCAAAGAAGTGCGCGACGAAATCGTGCCGATCAACCGCAAATACGGGATCGAGGATTTGCTCGGCG
>JAYTHT010000496.1:0-3260 GCA_043732365.1 Novosphingobium sp.
CTGTCGGAAAACCCGGGTATCTGCGTTGTGGGACTACTGGGCGGATAATGCCACCAGGTTTGCGGATTTTGCACCGTGGAGGCCAAGCCTTGGGCCAGATCGGGCAGGGGTACCTGGCACGTATCGAGGGTACTGCTGCGGACGTTGGCCAGCGCGGCGGCAAAATGGACCGAAATCAGACGGTGGGGCAGCGCGGCGGCAATGTGGCCAGCATAGGGACCGCCGCCCGAAATCGAAACCATCGCAAAGCGCGTGACGCCGAGATGGCCCAGCACCGCGTCCACTTCGCCGACATAATCGTTGTATGTCCATGACGGATCGTACGGCGTGTCGCCAAACCCGTTCCGTTCGACCGAGATGAACCGCAAATGCAATTGCCGCCTTAGTGTTTCGAGGTATCCCGTCATCAAAAAGGCACGTGCGCTCGTGCCCGTACCGCCCAGGAACAAGACCGGGCGCCAGCCAGTTTCCCCGGTATCCGTAAAATGGACGGTCCGCTTGTTTGTTCCGGGTAGTGCCTGAACCGCAGGACCGAGCGGATCGAACTGCGTTTGAAACAGCACTGGCGGAGCCGGTACACTTGTCGATTTTGGAGGCGATTGTGCCCGGGCAGTGGCCGCCGCCAGAGTCAGCGCAGTTGCTGCCAGCACAGCGTGGCAAAGACGGTTCATTTGGATGCTCTCCCGCGATCATCCTGCACTTTAGGTAAAGGCTGGTACCGCGCAAGATCGGCCTGATACAAAAACGGAACTAATCGCGCTGTTTTCACCCCGTGCATCGCGGCCAATGTTTACGATGAGGAAGGAGATGGGCTGCTATGCCCCGCGCGTACAGAGCGCAGAATGCCCACTCGCACGACCAATACAGTTGTCTGGAGCATCATGGAATCTTTCGATCAAATCGAATCTACCGGCCAGATCGGTCAGATCGGAGTTGTCGGACTGGGCTATGTCGGCCTGCCGCTGGCGGTGGCCTTTGCCCGCAAATATCGGGTGACGGGGTTTGATATCGGCGCGCATCGCGTCGCAACCTTGCGTGCCGGGCATGATTTTACCGGCGAAGTCAGCGCGGCAGACCTAGCCGCCTCACAGCTGGAAATAACCGACGACCCCGCCACATTGGCCACGTGTCCGATCATTATCGTGACCGTCCCGACGCCGGTCGATGCCGGGCATCGGCCCGATTTCGGCGCCTTGGAGGCGGCCTGCGAAATGCTGGGTCAGGTGATCGCGCGCGGCACGATCGTGGTGTTTGAATCCACGGTCTATCCCGGCGCCACCGAAGAAGTGTGTGCGCCGGTAATCGAGCGGGTGTCCGGCCTGACCAGCGGTGTCGATTTCAAATTGGGGTACAGTCCCGAACGGATCAACCCGGGCGACAAAGACCATCCATTTGAAAAGATTGTCAAAGTGGTGTCGGGACAAGATGACGAAACGCTCGATATCCTGGCAGATCTGTATGGTTCGGTGGTGACGGCGGGTGTGCACCGGGCGTCGTCGATCAAAGTGGCCGAGGCCGCCAAAGTGATCGAGAACACCCAGCGCGATATCAACATCGCGCTTATGAACGAGATTTCGCAGATTTGCGATCTGGTCGGGATTTCGACCCGCGAAGTGCTGGCGGCGGCCGGGACAAAATGGAATTTCCTGAAATTCTATCCCGGCCTGGTCGGCGGCCACTGCATCGGGGTCGACCCGTACTACCTGACCGCAAAGGCCGAACAACTGGGCTATCATCCGCAAGTGATTCTGGCCGGGCGGCGGATCAACGACGGCATGGGCAGCTATGTCGCTCAACGCACCGTGAAAATGTTGCGGCCCAGCGGACGCCCGCTCAGCGCGGCGCGAGTGGGAATCATGGGGCTGACATTCAAGGAAAATGTGCCCGATATCCGCAATTCCAAAGTCGCCGATATCGTTCGCGAATTGCGCGAATTCGGCATCGTCCCGCTGGTGCATGACCCGCTGGCCACACCCGAAGCAGCGATGCACGAATTCGGTATCATGCTCAGCCCGATCGAGGCGTTTGGCGACCTCGACGCGGTGATCTATGCGGTCGGGCACAAGGATTATGCCGAACTGGGTCAGGCAGCGATAGCGGCGATGGTCATGCCGGGCGGCGTCATCATCGATGTCAAATCGTCGCTCGTTCCGGCGGACTTGCCAGCAGGGTTGCGGTATTGGAGCCTTTGATCGGAAATGGTACGATTTCGGCACTGCGGCGTAGTTGTGTCGTGCTTTTCCAGATCAGACCCGTGGCCGACACCGTGGAATCGAGCCGACGATAGAAGTTGCCGTTGATCTGCGTTTGCGCGATCAATTCGGCGCGATAGCGTTCGTACAAAGCGGCATCCGGCCGATTGTCCTGCGCCTCGGTCCAGAACCGGTCAAGCGGCCCCTGATACGTCAGGCCCGGCATGTCATAAATCGCCGCGCCCACGGTAATGGTCGGACATCCGCAGCCGACCGCCGCCAACCCGGCGGTGCTGTTGATCACCACGGTCCCGCGACAATGCGGCAGGATCGTCGGCATATGCTGATCATGCATATAAACCACGCGGTCGGCGCAGGCAGCCGCGCGCGCGGCGCGGCGGATCGCGCGGGTATAGTCGCAATATCCGCGATCCATCGGGTGGTGTTTGAACACGAGCACGGCGTCATCCGGCGCGGCGCGGCCAAACGAGGCGATCGTGTCTGCGATAAAACCGGGCACGCCACCGGTGCTGGCATGGCAAATTACTTGCGCATCGTTGTAAACTTGCAGCGGGACAAGGAAAAAGCGGCCCGACCATTCACCGGTCAGGCGTTCGGTCATGCGGCGTTCGGCCAGTTGAAACCATACTTTGCGCAACGGCGAGCGCAGCCACGGCAGTGCCGACAGAACCTTGATGGGCCGGTGGTGCTGGTAATGGAACAGCCAGCGGGTCAGGCTGGCGGTCATAAAATAGCAAGTGCCCCATGCGACCATCGGCCAGTATGATCGCTGGACGGGCTGGATCGGGGCCAGAATCGAGAGTTTTTCCCGGCCGGGCGTAGTGCGTAAAGCATCGGGATTATAACGGCGCGGGCTGTTGCCATTGACCCCGTGGCGTTCCAGCGTGATGAAATCGGGGCGCAAATAGCCTTCCTCGAACACGCCGACATCGATCCCCATTGCGGTCGCCACACCACGCGCGGCGCGATGGATCGGGCGGCAATCGCCAAACAGAAATACCTGATCGATCGACAGCGCCGCCATACGCGTGGCCAGCCATTGCGGCC
>JAYTHT010000497.1:0-3256 GCA_043732365.1 Novosphingobium sp.
GTCATGGGCCTGATTGCGGTCGTATCGCTGTTTATTTTCCTGCCATGGATCATCCTGCATTACGTGACGCGATGGAAAACCGCCGCGACTTTGACCACCGGGGACGAGGCGCTGCTCGATGAATTGTATCATCTGGCGCGCCGGCTCGAAGATCGCATGATCACGGTCGAGCGGCTGGTCGCTGCCGACCATCCAGAATTTCGACCACTCGGCCGTAGCGCCGCTGTCGATGAACCGTTGGGCGAGCTGGAACGGATGCTCGCCGATAAAAAAGGGGTCCGCTCATGAACACGTTGCGCACAAAATTCTATCGCGACAAGCTCAATGGCAAATGGCTGGGGGTGTGCTCGGGCATCGCCGATTACACCGGGCTGGATGTGTTGTGGGTGCGGCTCGGCTTTGTGGTGCTGACGTTGTGCGGCCTGGGGTTTGTGCCGGTGCTTTATATCGCCCTGGGCGTGCTCGCAAAGGCCAAGCCCAATGGCCTTTATACCGATGCCCGTGAAGACAAATTCTGGCAAGGTGTACGCCAGTCCCCGACGCGGACATCGCGCGAAGTACGCGCCCAATTCCGCGAAATCGACCGTCGCCTGGCCGAAGTCGAGGCATTTTATGTCTCGTCAAATCCGCGTCTTGCGAGCGAAATCGAACAACTGCGCTAAGATCCGGCGAAACTGTAATAGGGGGGTATTATACCATGAACAACGAAACCTTTGCGCTGTTGATCCCGCTGGCGCCGTTTATGCTGGGTGCCCTGGCGATCTGGACCAGGCACATGCGCCGGGTCGAAACAATCCGCGCCACTGCGACGGCCGAAACAGCGGCGCAATATGTCGCGCATACCGAACGGTTGGAAGAACGGGTGCGCGTGCTCGAACGGATCATCACCGATCGGGGCAGCAACCTGGCGCACGAGATCGAGGCGCTGCGCGACGATACCGGTTTACAGACCGCGGGCAAGAAACTGCAATAAAGCGCGCTTGCGCCAACAGTCTGATTGCGAAACTTGCGAAAGAGCGAGTTCCCGAAACACAAGTTTCGGGTGAGGCGTGCCAGCGGGCCCAAAGGGGGGTATTGGCCATGCCCATGCTCTGCTAGGCCAAGCACATGCATACACTCGATGACATCTATAACGAATATGAATTCCTTGATGGTGACGACCGCTATCGCCTGCTGATCGATCTGGGGCGCGAACTGGACCCGATGCCTGATGCGCTCAAGACCGACGCGACGCTGGTACGCGGCTGTTCGGCCAGCGTGTGGGTCTATCCGCTGGACGCCGCTGGCGATGGCCTGCTTTTTCTGGCCGACAGCAATGCGGCGATCACCAAAGGAATCGTCGCGCTGGTGCTGGCGGCGGTGCAGGGCCAGACCGCGCGTGCGGTCGCCGACAGCGACATAGCCGCGACGCTCGCACGGTTTGATTTGAAAAATCAGCTGTCGTCCAACCGTACCCAGGGCGTGCCTAACATGATCGCGCTGGTCCGCGAACACGCCGCGCGGATTGCCACTACATGACGATGCGCCTCGCGGCGATCTGGCGCTATCCGGTGAAATCTCTGGGCGGGCAACATTTGCCCAGCGCCACGATCGAGCCGCGCGGCATTGCCCAGGATCGCCGCTGGATGGTGACGACGCCCACCGGGCAGTTTTTGACCCGGCGTGAATTGCCCACGATGGCGCATGTCCGCGCGACGCCCGGGTCCGACGCGGGTTTAATCCTGACGCACCGTGATGGCGCATCGCTGTCGGTGCCGGTGCCCGGCGACGCGCCGCTGGTGCCGGTGCGGGTGTGGGGGGACGACGTGGTCGCGCACGATGAGGGCGATTCTGCGGCGCACTGGTTGTCGGCATTGTTTGGGCGGCCGGTGCGACTGGTGCACATGCCCGATGCCGTGCGCCGGCCGGTAGCGGATGGCGAGGCGGGCGATCATGTCAGCTTTGCCGATGGTTTTCCGTTACTGGTGACGGTGGTGGCATCGCTCGATGCGCTTAACCAACAACTGCCAAGCCCGATCCCGATGGCGCGCTTTCGGCCCAACCTGGTGATCGCGTGCGCGCCTGCGGCGTTTGCCGAAGACGGCTGGCAGCGTTTGCAGATCGGCGATATCACTTTGCGCGTGGTGGCGCCGTGCACCCGGTGTGTGATCACTACGCAAGATGTCGATACGGGCGAAGTGGTCGATCGCACGGAACCCTTGCGCACATTGCGTGCCATGGGCCGGGTCCTGCCGGGCGAGGGCAAATTGCGCGAGCCGATCTTTGGACGCAACGCGATTCCCGATAACCAGGGCACGATCGCGGTCGGCGATGCCGTATCGGTTGTCGGTTAGAACGCGTCGCGGACCACTGCGGTCCCGGCTTCACGTTGTTTCTGCAATTCGCGCTTTAGCACTTTGGGATCGCGCGCGAAAACAAAGCCAAAACTGACCCCGCCGGCTTTGCCGATCGTCGCATGGTGCAGCTTGTGCGCCTGGACCAACCGTTTGGCATAGCCACCACGCGGGACATAGCGGAACCAGCGTTGATGCACGAGACCGTCATGGATCGCGGTATAAATCACGCCATAAACCATGACGCCCAGGCCAATCCAGGTGCCCGGCGACCACGCTGCCGCGCCCAGGATCAGCGGGCTGCCAATGGCAAAGAAACCGATCGAGATCGTCGCGCCGACAATCGCATAGAGGTCGTTCTTTTCCAGAAACCCGACATGCGGCTCGTGGTGATCGCGATGCCAACGCCAGCCAAAGCCGTGCATCACGTATTTGTGGCTCGACCAGGCAAGGCATTCCATCGCGATGACAGTGGCTAGAATGATGATAATCGGAATCATGATGCGCCGGCCTATACCCGGCCCATGCGCAATTGACTATCGTCAGTGTAAAGCTCGCCTTGAAATGCAGGTCGGACAGGATTACCCGGCTGATCATGGCCAAGACAAACCCGCGCACGCTGTATCAAAAGATCTGGGATGCCCACGTCGTCGAAACGCGCGACGATGGCACCTGCCTGGTCTACATCGACCGGCATCTGGTCCATGAAGTGACCAGCCCGCAGGCGTTTGAGGCGCTGCGCCTCGCCGGGCGCGGCGTGCGGCGGCCGGATCTGACTTTGGCGGTGCCTGATCACAACTTGCCAACCACCGCGCGCCGCGATGCAAAGGGGGTGCGGATCCCGATTGCCGATGGCGAAAGCGCGCAGCAATTGGCCGCACTGGAACGCAATGCGCCCGAATTCGGCATCCGCTACATCGGCG
>JAYTHT010000498.1:0-3246 GCA_043732365.1 Novosphingobium sp.
GCATCGGGCAGCGCCACTTGCTCCAGCCGGAAATTATCCGGCGTGGGCTTCCCCTTTGGCCGGTTGGCGAGAACGATGCGATCGGTTGTTGTCATGGCGGCATATCCTCTAACAGGCGGGCGACGGTTAGTGCCGGATCCGGCACCCGGCCGAGCTGGCGTTGCACCCGGGGGCTAACCAGCGTTTCGGCGCGGCGTCTGGCGATGAGGTCGGCGGAGTACCGCCATTCCGCCCAGTTTGCTTCTGTTGCTACACTTGGCAGCATGATCGTATTGCTACCGTCGTCTTTCATACTATAAAACCCAACGATATAATCTTTCTTCGCAAAGGAAGATGGATAGTTGGCGCACGTGCGGATGAGAAAATCATAATCCTCGTCCCGCCATCGTGTTGCATCGAATGCGAGCGCCTCGGGTGCCATACGCGAGCGGTCCAAGACAAAGCTGTGAATCGGGCAAAAGTTTTGCCGGAACATGTCGATCAAGCCGCGGCCATAAAATGAGTCCTCGCGCGCTTGGGTCATTATAAGTGGGTGATCCATAACCAACTTCGCTGCGATAACTTTACCAAAGCTAATTACCGTTCCGGTTTCAATCAGGTCTTGGATCAAAACCTGGCAGCCATGTGGTGTGGTGACGTCGTCACAATCCAAAAGGTACACATACCGGCCCTGGGCGGCGGCATAGCCGAGATTGATCAAGCTTGACCGCGCATCGGCCGGTTCAGGTTCGACGAAATTGTGGATGAGCAATGCCGCATCTGGGTCGAGCCGGGCGAATATATCCAGCATGCGCTGCAGCACCGCTGTATCTTCCGGCGAAAAGCGCTGTGTCACGACATGAACAGTTAGTGGGCGGTAGCTTTGCCCAATCAACGACAGCAGGCAACGCTCCAGTTCGGCCGCGCGGGTGATGGTGTGGATACGGACGATGACATCCAGACCCTGGTTGCGCACGGGTTTCACCAGCGTACCGGAGCGAAGTGGAACATGCGACTGAAATCCGGCACGTGCAGCCCGATAGTCATGGGCGTGATGGTTGGCAGATCCGGCTCCGGCAGGCCAAGTTCCTCCAGGCGGGCGTGAATGCCTCCGGTAAAAGCCGCTGGCCCCTGCCATTTGCGGGCGAGTATCAGGCCGGATTTGAGCAGATGCGGGTCGATAGCAGACGGGTCCCGGTCGGCGACCGAGTGATAGAACAGCGCCATGGGGTTAGTCTTGACCTCATAGCCTGCCGCTCGTGTGCGCCAGGACAAATCGACATCTTCGCAATACATGAAAAACGCTTCGTCAAACCCGCCGACCGTGGCGTAAAGCTGACGGGGTATGGCGAGGCATGCGCCAGAGGCCCAGGGCGTTTCAAAATCGACCATGTCGTAGCCCTTCGGATGCTCGTCTGGAAATTGGAGCGCTTCGATCATCGCCCGCCCCTGCGCGGCGATGGCCATTCGCGCAAGGTAATTTAGGCAGTCCGGATGAAAAAAGCCATCGGGGTTGGTTGCCACATACAAATCGGCCCCGCCTGCGAACGCCGCGGCCATCAGTACATTATGCGCGGCACCAAAGCCCAGATTACCTTGCGTAGGCAATGTCTCCATCTCAAATCGTGCCAGCAGAGAGGCTTCCGTCGAGGCACCATTGTCGATCAGCCAAACGCCGGATCCCTCGACCGGCCCGGCACGCCCCATCGCCACTTCGGCACTCACGAGACAGCGGGCGAGCTGCGCCGGATCGCTATTGTAGGTGACGATCCCAACCGCGATACGCAGCTTAGGTGCGGGTAGGTCCAGCCCTAACGTGTCACGCCGCAACCGGGACAGTCGGTCGATGGCAAACGAGTTTGGCTGGTATTTGGCCCACCTCTCGCCGACTGTTACAAAATGAAGGAGCGGGTCAAGATTGCCTATGTCCCTATAGTGTTGTTTGTACCAGGATCCGAAGAAGTCAGGGTGCGACGACGCGCCTTCTTTGGAGCCGGTGGACAGATAGTGTGTCAGGGCATTAACCGCCAGGTCCGGATACTGTGCCTTATAATGCGAAACTGAAAACCACGGATGGGGGTCGCAGCCCAAATCTGCGCCAACCCTCAAGAAATGAGTAAGCGGTTCCTCACCTGATGCCAACGGGGGCAGGTTGCGAGTTTGCAACTGCACCCGGTAGTGAGTTGGGTCAAACAACGGGTGAGGGCTAACGCACGCAAAACAGCCTTGTCGCATGTAGTAGCCGAGCGGATCGGCCCGGGCGATGTCCGGTGCCGCGGCCTGTCCGATCGTCCATTCCGAGTCGAATAGTCCGGACACGGCGATTGCCGCCATATCGCGCCGCAACCGAAGGTATTGCCGCGCGCGGCGTGGTAGTTGCAGCGTGACGGTCCAGAGTGCTAAGCGCGCAGTCTTGCCGAGTAAGGACCGACTCTGAACCGCCCACACCATTCGCCGCAGCGGAGCCGTGATGCGCCAGGATCGTCGTTGCTCCATCGCGCGGATTACCGCGACAAGTCGCACATAGGCATCGCGTTGCTCATGCAACTGCGAGTTGGTCGCGGTGTGTGCCGCCTCCTGTTGTTGTACGATTACCCTTGTCACGGTTGCGGCCGCCTCGGCATCGTTTAAAGCGTGCTCAAGCTTAACCATTCGCGCCCGTGCCGCTTTGTACAGGGCATGAACATCATCTTCCTTGTCTTGCATTGCCCGCAGCGCGGTCTCGCGCCGAGCTGCATCCAGGTCGTGTTCCAGGGTGCCGATCCGCCGGCCGTCTTGCAGGGACCGCGCCGATGCGGCCTCTACCTCGGTCCGCAGGGTATCGAGCACTGTGGCTGTGGCATTTGCCTCAACCCGCGTGACGTCGCGGGCCGTGTCGTGTTGCTGTTTGGCGGCGGACAGAGCCTCGTTCGCCTGTCCCAACTGCTGACGAAATTGTTCAAGCTCGCGTGCGACCGCCTCGGCGTGGGCCCGCGCGGCACCGGTTTCGCCCCGGGCCTGATCGAGCTGCTGGCTGAGCGTGTGCGGCAGGTCGACGTGGGAGGTGTCGATATAGATGCTGCTAATGTCTTCGTTGACCGGCGCATCGGAGGCGATCGCCAGTGCATAAAACGCCCGCGGCAACCCGGATGACGACTCCAGATGCTCGCCGCGCTTTTCGAACGTCATGATGTCATGCCGGCGCGGCCCACCATCGGCCAGCAGGGCGGAGCCAACAAGCGGGCGCTGGGCATACATCGCCACATGGCAAAAATGCCGTTGCAGCAA
>JAYTHT010000499.1:0-3242 GCA_043732365.1 Novosphingobium sp.
GAATCGATTGGTGACCATATTGCCGAAACGCTGTTCCTGCAGGACGCGCGGGTCATGACGGTCACGGTCAAGATCGTCAAATTGGCAATCAGCGAGGCGGGCGAAGAGATCGGCATGACGCTGACCCGCCATCGCCGGGGATGACTGAGCGCCCACTCGCGCTGATCACCGGCGGTTGGCGCCGCGTTGGCGCCGCGATTGCCCGACGCCTGGCGATGGCCGGATACGACCTGGTGCTGCATGCGCACAATGCGAAAAGTTTTGACCCGGAATTCACCGCGCAACTGGGCAAACATGGCGCGGCGGTGTTTCCGCTCGCGACCGATCTGGCTGACCCGGCGGCGGTAGAGGCGCTGCTGCCGGCAGCGATTGCGGCGGCGGGACGGACCCCGGTCCTGCTGGTCAATTGCGCGTCGCTGTTTCGCAATGACAGCGCGCTGACATTCGATGCTGCGTCGCTGGATTTGCATTTCCGGGTCAATTGCCATGCTCCGCTGATCCTCACGCGCGCGTTGGCGGTGGCGCTGGCGGCTTGCGATAGCGAAGGTTCGGTGGTGCAAATTGTCGACCAGCGTGTCCGGAACCCGGTGCCCGACCAGATCAGTTACACGTTGTCGAAACAGGCGCTATATGCCTCGGTGCGGACGCTGGCGCGGGCGCTCGCGCCGCGCGTCCGGGTCAATGCCGTGGCGCCGGGGTTGACGCTGCCGACCGACGACTATGACGCGGCGCAATGGGAAAGGCTGGCCGCGCTGATGCCGCTGGGCCATCTGCCACAGCCCGAAGACATTGCCGATGCAGTGCTGCACCTGGCGAGCGCACGCGCGACAACCGGGCAAACCGTGTTCGTTGATGCAGGCGCGCACCTTGAGGCGTATCCGCGCGACTTCCTTTATCTCGCCCGCTGACTATATTGGTATAATGCAGACACCCACGCCTTTGGCCACGCCTGGCCCTTTGATTGACCGATTCGCGCGGTCGATCACGTATTTGCGCCTGTCGGTGACGGATCGTTGCGATTTGCGGTGTACCTATTGCATGCCCGAACGCATGAAGTTTCTGCCGCGCGCCGAAATTCTGACGCTCGACGAAATGTATCTGGCAGCGCGCGCATTCATGGCGCGCGGGGTGCGTAAAATCCGCCTGACCGGGGGCGAACCGCTGGTGCGGCGCGACATGATCGATCTGGTGCGCGCGCTGGGCCGCCATGTGGGTACCGATCTGGACGAGCTGTGCCTAACCACCAATGGCACGCGGCTGGCCGAATTTGCCGAGCCCCTCGCCGATGCCGGGGTGCGGCGGATCAATGTTTCGCTCGACACGCTCGACCGCGCACAATTTGCCAAATTGGTGCGGCGCGACATGTTGGGTGATGTGCTGGCCGGCATTGCGGCGGCCAAAGCGGCGGGCCTTGCGGTCAAGATCAACACGGTCGCGCTCAAAGGCATCAACGAACACGAAATTGCCGACCTGATCGCCTGGGCGCATGGCGAGGGCCATACGATCACCTTGATCGAAGTGATGCCGCTGGGCGAAGTGGAGGGCGACCGGTTCGATCATTACCTGCCGCTTGATGCGGTACGGCGCGATCTGGAGCAGCGCTGGACGCTGGTGCCGCATGCCGCGCGTAGCGGGGGCCCGGCGCGCTATGTCGATGTCACTGAAACGGGCGGCCGGCTGGGGTTTATCACGCCGCTGACGGGCAATTTCTGCGCAGGCTGCAACCGCGTGCGGCTGACCGCGACCGGGCAACTGTTCATGTGTCTGGGTGGCGATGGCCAGGTTGATCTGCGCGCTGCGTTGCGCAGCGATGATCGCGAGGCGATGCTGAACGCCGCCTTTGCCCGCGCGATGGGCGAAAAGCAGGAACGCCACGATTTTGCCATCACCGCCTCTGGTGCGGCGCCCACACTGGCGCGGCATATGTCAGTGACGGGCGGGTAATGGATCTGGGCGCGCGACTGGTGTTTCTGGGCCGGCTGGAAAACCTGGCCGGCACCGCCGAAATGGCTGTGGCCGCAGGGCCGCTGGAGGACATTCTGGCAGGGTTGGATCGCAAACTTGCGGTCGCCTTGCTCGATGAACGCGTGCGGTTGGCGCTCAATGGCCGGTTGTTGCCGCAAATGGGCGCGATTGTACTGGGCGCGGGCGACGAACTCGCATTTCTGCCGCCGGTAAGCGGTGGCTGAGGTGGCTGAAATGATTTGCGATGTCCGGCTATTGACAGCGCCGTTCGATCCGGCGGCGGAGCTTGGCGCGTTTACCGCGCAAGTTCCGGCGGCGGGCGGTGTGGTCAGTTTTCTGGGCAAAGTGCGCGGTGATAGCGGGGTCGAGGCGCTTGAAATCCGCCATTACGAGCCGATGACATTGCCCGGATTTGTCGCACTGGCCCAGACTGCGGCGCAGCGCTGGCGGCTCGATGGCGTGCTGGTCCTGCACCGGGTTGGTGAAATGGGGCCTGATGCGCCGATCGTGCTGGTCGCCGCCGCATCGCGCCACCGCCGCGATGCCTTTGCCGCAACCGATTTCGTGATGGACCACCTCAAAGGCGAATCATGGCTGTGGAAACGCGAACGCACTGCGCAAGGGTGGCGCTGGATCGAACCGCGTGCGCAAGACCATCACGATCGCGCGCGCTGGGGTTAGTCGCCGCTTAGGGCATGCAGCGCGCTGATCCGCGCGCTTTGTTCTTCCATCATTGCGCCCACCGCAGCATCGGCCTGCGCAATCACCTGAAACGTCGCCTTGTCGCGGCTATTGCCGCTGTCGGCCGCGGTCACCGCCATTTTGGCTTGCAGCGCGTCAAGTTCGCTCAGCGATTGCGCGGTATCGCTGCGCGCCGCATCGAGCGCGGCCATCGCCACAGTCGTGGCTGACCATGCTTCGCTGCCGATCGGCGAGCCGTGTGCGGCGCGGGCCAGATGTTGGGCCTCATTGGCGCGCTGGGTGAATGTTTGGGACGCCCGGGCGGCGTCGGTGCGCAAGGCATCGACTTGCCTCACGATCGCTGGTTCGGGCGTCGCAGGGCCGGTGGGGGCAACGGATGCGCGTTTTGGCGGCGCGGGGGGCATGGTATAACCGAGCTCGGCAGGGCGCTGCGCCAGCGAGGGATAGTTTTCACCGCCACCACAGCCGCCCAGCGCAAGCGCCAGGACAAGTGGCAGTGCAGGCGTGAGGGCAAGTGCAGACATCGGCAACAGTTCAGGTGACATCTTGGGCATGACTGTGCCATAGCATGGTGG
>JAYTHT010000500.1:0-3241 GCA_043732365.1 Novosphingobium sp.
ACGCCGCCGACCGAGCGCAGCAGCGGCGGGTTCATTGCCGAAGACTACGACGCCGCGCTCGATGAATTGCGCCGCATGGCGAGCCATTCGCGCCGCGCGATCGCCGCGCTGGAGGCGAAATATCGCGACGAGACCGGCGTGGCCGCGCTGAAAATCCGGCACAACGGCGTGCTTGGATATTTCATCGAAGTGCCCGCGCGCCACGCCGATCGGCTGATGGCGGCGGATTCGGGCTTTACCCATCGCCAGACGATGGCGGGTGCGGTGCGTTTCAACGCGCTGGCGCTGCATGCCGAGGCGAGCCGGATTGCCGAGGCGGGCGGCCATGCACTCGCCGCCGAGGAATCGCATTTCGAGGATTTGTCGGCGCGCGCAGTTGCGGCGCGCGAAGCAATTGCGCGCACCGCCGCCGCGCTCGCCCGGTTCGATGTGGCCGCGGGCCTGGCCGAGCGCGCTGCCGAAGGGGGCTGGAGCCTGCCGCGCATGGTCGACGATCCGGTGCTCGATATCGTCGGCGGGCGACATCCGGTGGTTGAATCGGCGCTGGCGGGCCGGGGCGAACGGTTTGTTGCCAATGACTGCCGACTGGTGCCTGACGACCGGTTGTGGCTGATCGGCGGGCCCAATATGGGCGGTAAATCGACGTTTTTGCGCGCCAACGCGCTGATCGTGCTGCTGGCCCAGGCTGGTGGTTTTGTACCCGCCCAGGCCGCGACGATCGGCGTGGTCGATCGCTTGTTCAGCCGGGTCGGCGCCAGCGACAATCTGGCGCGCGGGCGATCGACCTTCATGGTCGAAATGGTCGAAACCGCCGCGATCCTGGCGCAGGCGGGCGAGCGCAGTTTTGTGATCCTGGACGAAGTCGGACGCGGCACATCGACTTATGACGGGCTGGCGCTGGCCTGGGCGGTGGTGGAGGCGGTGCACGAGGTCAACCGCTGCCGCTGCCTGTTTGCTACGCATTATCACGAACTCGCGCGGTTGGCGGAAAGCTGTAACGCGCTGACATTGCATCATGTGCGGGCGCGCGAATGGAAAGGCGACCTGGTGCTGCTGCACGAACTGGCCCGGGGTCCGGCGGACAAGAGTTATGGCCTGGCCGTGGCAAAACTCGCCGGCGTGCCGCCGGCCGTGATCCGCCGCGCGCGCGGCGTGCTCGATCGGCTGGAAAAAGGGCGTTCGGCGACGGGCGGCCTGGCCGCAGGACTGGATGATTTGCCGCTGTTTGCCGCCGCGATCGAGGCGGCGGAGGACAAAGTCGATGCGTTGCGTGAAAAGTTGAATACGCTCGATATCGATGCGCTGTCGCCGCGCGCCGCGCTGGACTGCCTTTATGAGCTGAAGCGAGACGCGAACCGGTCCTGACTCTGGTCAACAAGGTTAATTTCGGGCAGTATTGGAGCGCAAGACGCATAACGGGGAATATCACTGCACATGATCGGGGGATATGTATTCGCGCTTTGGCGTGCTGGTCTGGTGGGGGCCGGGGTGGCAATCGTGCTGGCTGGTTCGGTGGCCGCTCAAACGCCCGTTGCAACACCGGCTGAGCACACTCCCGCGGCGGGGCCCGACATCAAAGTCGGTGGCGCCCATATCAAGGGGCTGGCGCTGCCCGGCGGGATCAGCGCCTTTCTGGGAATTCCTTATGCCGAGCCACCGGTGGGCGAGCGGCGCTGGCACGTTTCAATGCTGTCGCATTTGCATGGCACAGTCGATGCAACGCGGTTTGGCTCGCCGTGTCCGCAAGGTGACGGGACCACGGTCTGGTATCGCAAGCTGGCCGTGGCGATGGGCAGCGATGCCGATGTGGTACGGCCAGCGTCGGGCGGCGCAGAGGACTGCCTGGTGCTCAACATCTGGTCGCCTGCTGTAAAGGCCGCCAAACCAGCGCTTGCGAAAAAGGCGGCATCAAAAGTATCCGTTGGCCTGCCCGTGATGGTGTGGATCCATGGCGGGTCCAACACCAGTGGTTTTGCGCATGAGCCCGATTACCGGGGCAGTCGACTTGCTGGCAAAGGGGTTGTGGTCGTCACGCTCAATTACCGGCTGGGTGCGCTGGGCTTTTTCGCGCATCCCGCGATTGCCGATGTCAGCGCCGGACGGCAGGGCATTTCCGACCAGATCACTGCGTTGCGCTGGGTGCATGACAATATCGGCGCATTCGGGGGCGACCCGGCGCGAGTGACGCTGTTTGGCGAATCCGCCGGGGGCACCGACATTGTCGCGCTGATGCATATGGATGTGGCGCGTGGGTTGTTTGCGCGCGCGATCATTGAAAGCGGTTATTTGCCGTCGACCGCGCTGGCGACGCCTGCGGCCGCGACGCGCGCTGCGACCGATCTGTATGCCCGCGATGTCAGCGCCGATGCGATGATCGCGCATCCGGCGGCAGATGTGGTCAAGCTGGAAACGGCCAGGCACAAGGGCGCCTTTGCCGCGCCGCTGGTTCCGCCAAAGCTGGCGTTTCGGGTGCCGCTGCTGATCGGGACCAATGCCGATGAGTTCCGCATGTACTTGCCCGCCGATCCGGCGACGCGCGGCGCGGGCGAGGCGGCAACGCTGATCGGTATGGTGCGCGCCGATGATGCCGCGCATCTGTTGCAACATCTGTCCAGCGATGGGGCAACGCGCGCCGACCTGCTGGCCAGCGCGCCGGTGTTTCATTGCCCGGCGGCCGCGCTGGCCGGCGACAACAGCGCGGTTGAACTGCCGGCCTATGTTTATCGGTTTGACCGGGTGCGGCCCGGCAATCATGGTTTTGGCGCGTACCATGGCGCGGAAATTCCGTATGTGTTCGGCACCGGCGCCGCCTGGCTGCCCGCAGAACCGGCCGACCGCGCGTTATCGGATACGGTCATGCGCTATTGGGTAAATTTTGCGCGCACCGGCAATCCCAACGGGCCGGGCCTGCCCGATTGGCCGCGCTGGCCCGCGCACGTCGATGACATGGCGGGCGTACCGGTGATGCATCTGGGCGCCACGGTGCACAGCGCGCCGGTGGCCGATCTGGCGCTATGCCCGATGATTGCCGCCCCACATATCTGATATGCCGCACACCCATTGCCCTGACATGGTGCCGATTTCGGGCAGGAATGTGCTGTTCGTGATGGCCGCTGACGCCGAATACGGCCCGCATTTGCGCACCCGGTTCAATCCGTTGATAACCGGGGTCGGCCCGATCGAGGCCGCGATAACGGGCGCGCTCGCGCTCGGCGCGCTGACGCGGGCGGGGACTGTGCCC
>JAYTHT010000501.1:0-3238 GCA_043732365.1 Novosphingobium sp.
CAGGTCGGCGGTGCGTTCCTGCACCGCTGCTTCCAGCCCCTCATTTGCGGCCTGCAGAGCCAGCCGGGACGCGTCTATTTCGCGCGTATAGCTCCTGGTCGTGGTGTAGCCGAGCAACGCAACAAACAGCAGTAACACCGCCGTCACGCCCAGAATGACGTAGAGCGCGTTGGTCATGTCGTTCCGCCGTTGCAAGCGGATTTTCATTAACTGGGATTCTTCATCCAGCATCGTCGCACACAGCGCCGTGACCCGTTCGCCGGGGTCATCGCTCAATGTACCGATGCGCGCATCGATCGGCACATCCAGCCCGGCCTCGCCCTCCGCTTGCGCAACGAAGGCCAATAACAGCGGAATGCGGGCCTGCTGGCGCGGATTGTCGCTTGTCATTTGCGCCAATTGATCGATACTTCGATCCAGCGCGGTCTTGATCGTGTCCGTGTGTTGGTCGCCGTGGCGGGTCGAATGGATCCGGTTGCCCAGTTTTACGCCAATCAGTTGTGTAACCGATAGCCGGATTGATGTGATTTCACTCTGCACCTGATACGTGTGCACGATCCAGCGCGATTGGCGCTGGCCCATGAACATCAAAACGCCGGCCGACAGGATCACACCCAACAGCGCGGTAAAGCCCACCGCCATAAACCGGGCAATCGCGGCGCGAAAATTCTGGTGGGTTTCGGTGGTCGCAAACATGGCTTAATGCACGACCTCATCACAGGCGGTCACCGCGCCATTTTTATGCGGCACGCACCCGCGTGCACAGGCGAATCCAGTCCAGCGTGACGAATTGCGGGTATAGGCTCGCATCGCTGTCAGGCATTGCCTGGCCGATGCAAACGGTTTGGACATCCCCGGCGCATCGTTGACCATCACGTTTTCATAATAATAGCCGTACCAATCGCCTGATTGCCAGCTTTGCCACCAACTGCCCGCTGGCGAACACCCGGAGATCGCGCCGACGCACAAGACGGCAACTCCGACCCGCCCCAGCCAAAAGCGGCGCTTGCTGCACCATCGGCTCGCCATGTCTGCCATAACCCCCAAAATATTCACGCCAGAATTTTACCGGGCGCCAATTGGATAAGGAACTTTTCAGACTGTGCACGGTTCCTTTGAACGTGACAATAATCGGGGTTCGTCCATGAATTTTCTCGTCTGGCTGATAACCCGCGCATGCGCAGGGTCTTTTGCGGCCATGATGATGCGGCAAAATATTGGACACCTCGCCAATGTTGCGTTCGGCATCGCCGGCGCTTTCGTCGGTGGCTTGCTCTGCGTGCATGGCAACTTCGCTAATGGCCCGCTGGCGGTCACCACTTTTTGTGTTTCCCTGATCGGCGCGATTGCGGTGCCCGGCATTGCAAATGTCATGCGCACCGGCGCGCTACGCTAAAAATCGCAAAACCAATTTTCTGAGATAGGCGCCGCGGGCTGGTCCCCTCCCGCCACACAGTTCGCTGGCGCCTCCGGGGGCGCTGTTCCTGACGGGACAGCGCCCCCGGTCATTTTTTCTCCGGCGAGCGCTTTTCAGGCCTCCGGCTAAAAGCACAATAAATCGCCAGCTGGATCGTTCTTGGCGTCAAAGCGGGACAACTCAGACCAGTGACGAACTGATGCTTTGTGCCGTGACCGCGTCGACTACCGCCTGTCGCAATCCGGCTTGGACGCTTTCGAGCCCGCCGGTCAGAAACGTTATCAGGTCGGATGACAGCGCCTGGGTCTGCGTCGCAAAAATGCCATGCGGTTCATCGGTATATTCGATCAGCAACGCATCGGCGAGACGGCGCGCAGCTTCCCGACCGGTGGCCTCGATTGGTACGGTCTTGTCGGCAGTACCATGCACGATCAGCGTCGGCACTGTCATTGCCGCCAGATTACCGCGAAAATCGGTGGTCGCAAAGGCCTTCGCGGCGGCCAGTGTTGGGTGCAGTCCGGCCTGCATGGCCATGCCCCAGGCCCAGTCGAGCACTTCAGCGCTAACCGGTTTGCTGACAAAACCCACGCCAAAGAAATGTTTGAAAAACTGCACAAAGAAATGCGCACGATCATCGCGCATGCCCTGGGCCATTTCGGCAAAGGTGCTTTCGGGTACACCTTCGGGATTGCTTTCATCGCGCGCCATGAATGGCACGACCGAACTGATCAGCGCGATCTGGCTGACGCCTTTGCCGTGATGGCGCGACATGTACCGCGCGACTTCGCCGCCGCCCATCGAAAAACCGACCAGCGCCGCATCCGATTCAACATCGCAGGCCGCCATCACATCCGCCAGATCGTCGGCAAATGTGTCATAATCATAGCCGTGCCATGGCTGATCGGATCGACCAAAACCACGCCGGTCATACATGACCGCGCGGAACCCTGCCTCTGCCAACGGCAAAGCGACCGGGTCCCAGCTGTCGCACGTCAGTGGCCAACCGTGGATCAGGACCACAGGCCGGCCCTGGCCCAATTCTTTGCAAAACAAGCGGGTTCCATCGCGGGTAGTCACCATCGTCATAAGCGAGTCTCCGATGCATATCCGAACGCAAGCGGCGCCAATCGTCCTGCGCACACCGGGTGCACGCTCGATTCAATACCGTCGGTACAATTGGGCCGCCAGTGCAATTAGGCTATAGTGCAAGTGGTGAGGTTATTTGTGAATATTGACTGAGCTAAGGTAATCCAGCAGACCGAAAATCCGCAGCAGCCACAAGACCACTGCAACAACGACAACGCCGTTCAATATGGACTTGATCGTCCCCTGCATGGGCAGATACGTGTTGACCAGCCAGAGCAGCACTCCAACAACGACCAAGACGATGATAATGTTTACCAGGTCCATGATTTTGGTTCCTTAATTTGGAGAGCGTCAGATACGTCCGGTGAACAACAGGATCAAAAGGATGATCAACACAATACCGATAACGCTGACACCGCCGGTGCCATAGCCGTAGCCATAGCCACCAAACCGGCCGCTGAACCCTCCAAGCAGGAAAATGACCAGAAGGATGACAAGAATGAGACCGAGCGACATATACGTATCCTCTGACAGAATTGGCCTGTGGTATGGGCCGGTTGGACTAGAAGACTGATCGCCTGTCCATTTGCAAACTGTGACCAACTGGAGATGATCAAGCGCAGAAACACAGGCTGGCAATCATGACAGCCGGCAATTCGGCCTTGGAAATGATCCAGAAGCAAAACAGCTTCTGTTACCGGACTAACTGGTTCACACGCAGATTGTTCCGTGCAG
>JAYTHT010000502.1:0-3232 GCA_043732365.1 Novosphingobium sp.
GCCCGCACCCAGCGCGATTTGCCCTGCGGCGTAATGCACCGCGCTCATCGATGAACCGCAAAACCGGTTGACCGTCATGCCACCGCAGGGCAGTGGCAACCCCGCCAGCAGCCCGATCATGCGCGCGACGTTAAGACCCTGTTCGCCCTCGGGAAAAGCGCAACCGACGATCAGGTCCTCGATCGCCGATGGATCGATCCCGCTGCGTTCCACCAGTGCGCGCACCACCGCTGCAGCCAGGTCGTCGGGCCGTGTGCGGGCCAGCGCGCCTTTTCCGGCAAGGTGAAACGGTGACCGGGCATAACCCGCAATTACGATCTGGGGCATTCGCGATTCCTTAGCAAAATCAGGCCGGTTGTGCTGTCGTTAGCACATCATAACGATGTTTCAGTGATGGTGCAGCATTCCCCGCATAGGTGCGCAACTTTCCCTATACGTCAATCATAATTTGCGTCATACGCAGTTGAGACACGGCGAAGGACACCGGCCAATACCGAGTCTGTCAAGTCGCGAGGACGCATCACAATGAAGGGTTTTTCGCATGCCATGATTGGCCTGGCGGCACTTTTCACCGGCCAGCTTTTTGCTGCCGACACGAATGCACGATCTGAAGATGCCACAGGCCACTGGTCTACGCCGTCAAAACATGGCGTCGTGGAAATCACCCCCTGCGGCAACAGCATCTGCGGTCGCCTGGTCTCTTCCGATGCGATCCATGCCAACGCGGATGCTCGCGACACGCACAACAGCGACGCGGTCTTGCGCAATCAACCGCTCTCTGGCGTGACTATTCCAGGTGGATTTGTGCGCGCGCAAAATAGCTGGACCGGCGGCACGATTTACAATCCCGAAGACGGCGATACCTATCAGGCCATACAATATCGGGCACGGCACCGGGACCCGCCACACTGATTTTTCTGCATTTCTGATTTGCTGACATGATTGAGGCCACCATGATCGCACCCACGCCTGCAACCGCTTTATCTTCGGGTCCCGGACCAGCCCACGGACCCGCGAATGATTGGCAACCGCCAGTCATGCTCGTTGGTGATCTGCTGACAGACACGGTGCGCGATCATGGCCGGCGGCCAGGAGTTGATTTCCTGGGCCGCTGCTGGACGTGGGGGCAGATCGGCGATCTGGTCACCCGGGCGGCGCGCGGATTGCAGGATCTCGGCCTGAAAAAGGGTGATCGGCTGGCACTGTGCCTGCCCAACACGCCGCATTATATCGCACTGTATTATGCCGCCGCGCGGGTCGGTGTGGTCGTGGTCAATTGCAACCCGCTCTACACGCCGCGGGAATTGCGTCATCTGTTGAACGATTCGGGCGCGGTCGCAATCGCGGTGCCCGATATCGCCGAATTCCACAGCAAAGTGACAGGCGTCGCGGCCGACAGCGCCTTGCGCGCCATCATCGTGTGCCCGATGGCTGAAATCCTGCCCTGGCCACAGGCGCTGGGCTGGCGCCTGTTCAAACGGTCGCTCCATGCGCGCATCCCGCCGCCGGGTTCAGGCCCGGTCGTGCATATCGGTTTCGTCAAATTGACTCTCAGCCGTGCTGATCCCGATCCGGTTGATCTGACCAGCGATGACCTGGCCGTGTTGCAATATACCGGGGGCACCACCGGCACGCCAAAGGCTGCGATGCTGACCCATCGCAACCTGACCGCCAACGCATTGCAGCAATATCGCCACATCGGGGTCGATCTGCCCGCCCCGCAGTGCACGTTGGCAGTGTTGCCGTTTTTCCATGTGTTTGCGCTGACTGCAGTGCTAGATTTTTCGGTGTTGATCGGTGCGGAACTGGTGCTGCTGCCCCGCTTTGAAATGAAGGCGATGTGCGCGGCGGTCCGGCGCAAACCGCCAACGATGTTTTTTGGCGTCCCGACATTGTTCATCTCGATGAATGCGCTGCCCGATGCCGACTTGCCCGACATGAGCCGCGTGATCGCGTGCATTTCGGGCGGTGCACCGCTGCCATTCGATGTGCGCGCCGCGTTTGAACACCGCACCGGGGTGCGCATTTGCGAAGGGTATGGCCTGACCGAGGCGTCGCCGGTGATCGCGTGCAATCCCGTGTTTGGAGAAGCGCGCGCCAATTCGTGCGGCGTTGCGTTTCCCGGTACGATACTGGAAATTCGCGATCCGGAAGACCCCACCCGGATCATGCCGCCGGGGGAACGCGGCGAAGTTTGCGTGCGCGGGCCGCAAGTCATGGCCGGGTATTGGAACCAGCCCGCCGAAACCGCCGCGACGTTCGTCGATGGCGCGCTGCGCACCGGCGATGTCGGCTATTTCGATGCCGACGGCTATCTGTACCTGGTCGACCGGATCAAGGACGTCATCTTGTGCGCCGGGTACAATGTCTATCCCCGCGCGATCGAGGAAGCGGCCTATCGCCACCCTGCGATCGAGGAAGCCATCGCAATCGGCATTCCCGACGCCTATCGCGGCCAAAGCCCCAAATTGTTCGTCAAATTACGCGACGGCGCGCAGATCACTCCCGATGCATTGCGCGCATTCATGGCCGAAACGTTGAGCAAGATTGAATTGCCCAAGATGATCGAGATCCGCGATAAATTGCCGCGCACGATGATCGGCAAGCTGTCAAAAAAGGAACTGGTGGCCGAGGAACTGGCGCGGGCAGCAACCTCGAATATGCCTTGATCTGCGATCGTGTTTCTGGTCGATTGTGCATAACAAACGGGGGATAGCAGACCTTTGGCAACCATCGACATCGCCGTAGCAACAAACCAGCCGATCGCGCCCGAAACAAGCCCAGCGCAGGCGGGCCTGAAGGGTATAAACGACGTTGCCGCACAACTAGGCATCACGCATCGCGCGCTGCGTTTTTACGAGGACAAAGGCCTGATCGCGCCCGCCCGCGTCGGCAACACGCGGATCTATGCGCGGCGGGATGTAGCGCGCATGCAATTGATTTTGCGCGGCAAACGGCTGGGCTTTACCATCCGCGAGATCAGGGAATTCCTCGATCTGTACGACGCGAACCCGACCCAGGTGGAACAGATGCAGCATCTGGTCGCACAGATCCGCCAGCGAATAATGCTGTTGGAACGGCAACACGCTGCGCTCGAAACCACGATCACCGAATTGAAAGCGATGGATCAGCAGGCCAGCGGGCGGATCACCCAGCTGGCCAGCCGACACTAAGATTTAGTTTCCGTACCACATCCGCCGAAACTGCGGCTGCCGGTCCAGGAATTGATGTT
>JAYTHT010000503.1:0-3218 GCA_043732365.1 Novosphingobium sp.
TTCAACGCCCATATGGTTACAACCGGGTTCGTGCGTAACAGTCACGCCGGGATCATCATTGCCGAGACCGAACTGGCCCCCCTGTTGGCGCGCATGGCCGTGCATGAACCACATGTGCCAATCTTTGCGATGAACGCAGCGGATCTTTGACCGCCAATGACGCGCCGTGACCGTCTCGTTACGATGGCGCAGGCCATGATTGCCGATGGTTCAAAGAGCTTTGCCGCCGCCAGCCGCCTGTTTGACCGCACCACGCGCGAACGCGTGTGGTTGCTATACGCCTGGTGCCGACGCTGCGACGATCTGATCGACGGGCAGGACCTGGGCGGCACGCTGGGCGATGTCCACGACGTGACGGCACGGCTGCAACAGGTCCGCGCGCTGACCGAGTTGGGCCTGACCGGCGCGGAAACGGGCGATACCGCGTTTGATTGCCTGGGCGTGGTCGCGGCCGAGACCGGACTGACGCAGACGATGGCCGATGCAGTGATTGGCGGATTTGCGCTCGATGCGACCGGTTGGCGCCCACAGACCGAGGCCGATATGATGCGCTATTGCTGGCATGTGGCGGGTGCGGTCGGCGTCATGATGGCAGTGGTCATGGGGGTGAAACCAGACGATAACGCAACGCTGGAACGCGCCTGCGATCTGGGGCTGGCATTTCAACTGGCCAATATCATGCGCGATCTGGCCGAAGATCATGCCGCCGGGCGCTGTTACGTACCGGCGGATTGGCTGACCGAGGCGCGCATTCCCGCCGATGATGCTCTGAACCCTGTGTATCGTAACGCGCTGGCGGGGATTGCGCGGCGGATGAGCGCTCTTGCTGCTGCGCATGAGGCGTCGGCGCGGATCGGGGCAGCACGGTTGTCGGTGCGCCAGCGCTGGGCTATTCTTGCGGCGGCGGGCATTTATGGCGACATTGCCCGGCAAGTCGCCCGGCGGGGCAGCACCGCGTGGGATAGTCGCACTGTCGTTAGTAACGCGCGCAAGACCGGGTGGATTGCCCGCGCGTTGGTCCAGACAATGGTGCCTGTCCCATCACGATTGCGCCGCGTTGCCGGGGGGCGTACCTTCACTATGCGCGAACTTTCTGGATTGGGTGTGTAACCAAACGGCGTAACGGGCGAATGAGGCATGATGACCGAACCCACTCCTGAACCCGCGCCTGCATCTGCTCCTGCATCTGGCCCGGTGGTAATCTATCGCACGCGCCTGCCCGTGCGGTTGTGGCACTGGACCAATGCGTTGACGGCGTTCGTCATGCTGATGAGCGGGCTGATGATCTTCAACGCGCATCCGCGGCTATATTGGGGCGCCTATGGCGCAAATTTCGATCATGCCTGGCTGGAAATTGGCAACCGTGGGGCGTCTGGCTATCTCAAAACGCTCGGGCTGGAGATCCCGACGACTGGCGTGCTCGGTTATGCCCAGGGCACCGCTGAGGCTTTTCCGCCGCTGATAACTATCCCGACGCATTACGACCTGTCCGCCGCACGGAGGTGGCATTTCGCATTTGCCTGGGTGCTGGTCGGTGCGTGGTTCTGCTTCGTGATATATAGTCTGATATCCAGACACTTGTGGAACGATCTTGCACTGACGCGTGAGGAAGCGCGGCCCTCGTCGCTATGGCGCGACATCAAGGCGCATGCCCGGCTGCATCTGCCGCGCGGAGAGGCGGCGCGGCACTATAATCCGCTGCAGAAACTGGCATATCTGGGCGTGTTGGGGGTGTTTCTGCCGCTGATGATGCTGACCGGGCTGGCCATGTCACCCGCGATGGATGCCGCCTGGCCGTGGTTGCTGGTCGTGTTCGACGGGCGGCAATCGGCGCGGTCGATCCATTTTCTGTGCGCCGGTGCGGTCGCGCTGTTCATCGTCGGGCATCTGGCGATGGTCGTGCTGGCCGGGCCGATCAACGAGTTGCGATCGATAATCACCGGATGGTACCGCCTGCCGGAGGATGTGGCATGACCGGTATTGTAACGCGCCGTAATCTGTTGATTGGTGGTGCCGGCATGCTGGTGGCCGGATGCGACCGCATTGTCGCATCGCCCACGGTGCGCCAGACGTTGTCGCTGGGCGAAACTGCGTCGCGCAGTGCGCAACGCTGGCTGATCGGTGATCGGCAGTCGCTGGCACCCGAATTTACCCGCGCCGATGTGTCGCCGATCTTTCGAGTCAATGGATCGGCGCGACCTTCGGCGCCCGACTATGCCGGGGATGTCGCCAACGGTTTTGCCAACTGGACGCTGGTGATCGACGGACTGGTCACCACGCCACTGGCGCTAACGCTGGCAGCCTTGCGCGCGGCACCGTCGCGCACGCAGATTACCCGGCACGATTGTGTCGAGGGGTGGAGCGCGATTGCCCAATGGACCGGGGTGCCGCTGGGGCTGTTGCTACGCCGTGCCGGGCTGAGCAATCGGGCGAAATATATCGTGTTTCATTGCGCCGACGATCTGCTGGGCAAGCCATATTATGAAAGCATCGATCTGGTCGATGCGTTCCACCCGCAAACGATCCTGGCGCACACCATGAACGGCGTCCCGCTCAGTATTGGCCATGGCGCCCCGCTCCGCCTGCGCGTCGAGCGCCAACTGGGTTACAAGCAGGCGAAATACGTGATGCATATCCAGGCGGTCGACAGCCTGGCCGGCATCCACGCCGGCAAAGGCGGATTTTGGGAAGATAACCACGATTATCAGTGGTATGCGGGCATTTAGACTTTCACCACGCCGCGATCGATCAGGCTGAGCGCGCAATCGACGATCGACTGTTCGGGCGGACGCGTTTTCCAGCCCAGGACATTCAGCGCGTGGCTGGCATCGACATCGCGCACATTGCCCAATTCGCCGGTGATCTGGCGGAGCATCGGAATGAACAGCGCGGCCGCCCGCACCAGCCAATCGGGCAGGCGCCGCGTTGGTACTTTGCGCGCGTGTTCGGGCAACCGCGCCTTTAGCACGCGCGCCACGTCGATCATTTTCATGAACGGACCCGCCGCGATAAAGCGTTCACCCGCGATCCCCGGTGCGGTCAGCGCGCGCACATGCAGATCGGCAACATCGCGGACGTCGACAATACCAAACCCCAGGTCGGGACACCCCGGCAGCAACCCGCCCAGCAATTGCCGCACAACCTCGATCGAGGCGGAAAAATCGTCGTTCCACACCGGGCCCAGCACTGCCGATGGATTGACCGAGACGAATTCCATC
>JAYTHT010000504.1:0-3198 GCA_043732365.1 Novosphingobium sp.
GCGACCGGGACAGCCATGGGAAAGCTGTTGCTGGCGGGTTGAACTTGCGCGTGAGCGGCGGGCGAAAGCAGGGCGGACGCGCATAGCGCAGCGCCGCACAACAATTGGTTCGGTTTGATCATCACCCGTTCATGCCGGGCCAACGCGCATCGCGCAACCACCCGACGGTGCTTGCCGCCGCCTTTTCTTGTGCGCGCCCCTGCGCTAAGCGCTGCCCCATGACAACGCCAAAAGATGCGATCACGCCCAAAGAGACCAATCGCCCGGAAACCCCCCAGGCCATTCGCGGCACGCAGGACATTTTCGGCGCCGAAGCCGAAGCATTCGGCCATGTCGTCGAAACATTCGATCGTGTGCGCCGGCTGTACCGGTTTCGCCGGATCGAAATGCCGGTGTTCGAAAAGACCCAGGTGTTTTTGCGTTCGCTGGGCGAAACCACCGATGTCGTGTCGAAGGAAATGTATTCATTCGACGATCGCGGCGGCGAATCGCTGACCCTGCGCCCCGAATTCACCGCCGGGATTGCGCGCGCCTATCTGACCAACGGCTGGCAGCAACATGCGCCGGTGCGGCTGGCCACGCATGGCCCGCTGTTCCGCTATGAACGTCCGCAAAAGGGCCGTTATCGCCAGTTTCACCAGCTCGATGCCGAAGTGATCGGCTCTGCCGAGCCACAGGCCGATGTCGAATTGCTGTGCCTGGCGGATCAGTTGCTGCACGAATTGGGCATTGCCGATGGCGTGACGCTGCATCTCAACACATTGGGCGATGCACCCAGTCGGGATGCCTGGCGCACCGCTCTGATCGACTATTTCCGCGATCAGCGCGCCGCGCTGAGCGAGGATTCGCAAGACCGGCTCGAACGCAACCCGTTGCGCATTCTTGATTCGAAGGATCCGCGCGATCAGCCGTTCACTGCCGATGCGCCGCGGATCGACGACTTTCTGTCCGGCGAAGCGCAGGATTTCTTTGGCCGGGTCACCGCCGGCCTGGACGCGGCGGGTGTGGCCTGGGTGCGCGCGCCGGCGTTGGTGCGCGGGCTCGACTATTATCGGCACACCGCGTTTGAATTCGTCACCGACCGGCTGGGCGCGCAAGGCACCGTGCTGGGCGGCGGGCGTTATGATGGTCTGATCGAGGCGCTCGGCGGGCCGCCCACCCCGGCGGTTGGCTGGGCCGCAGGGATCGAGCGGCTGGCCATGCTGGTGTTGGATAAGGACGGCGCAAAAACCGACCCTGTCGATGTCATGATGGTTGTCGAAGATGACAACTACATCTCATCGGCCAACAGCCAGGCCAAGGTATTGAGATCAAATAGTATGTCGGTCGAAATTTTTGATCGGGGATCACCGAAAAAGCGATTTGATAAAGCTGTCAAAACCCCCGCCAAAGTCGTGATCAGCCTGGGCGACTATGACGGAATCACCTATCGCGTCCACGCCAACAAGGGCGAGCATGCTGATGCTGGGGTCGCAGAAAAAGCGCTAACTCTGATAAAGCACCATTTCAGCCAATGAGCATCGCCGACACCCGGCTGGAACTGATCAGCGCGCGCTTTGCCGAACTGGAGGCGCGGCTTGCCTCTGGCACGCTGGTAGGCGAAGCGTTCATCACCGCCAGCCGCGATTATGCCGAACTGGAGCCGGTGGCGCATGCCGCACGCCATGTGCGCGCGTTGCGTGAGGAACTGGCCGGGCTGGCCGGGCTGGGTGACGGCGATGCCGAAATGCGCGCGCTGGCCGACGAGGAGGCCGTGCGCGTCCGCGCCGATCTGGGGCAAGCCGAACTGGCGCTGGCACTGTCGATGCTGCCGCGTGATACCGCCGATGCGCGCCCGGCCATGCTGGAAATCCGCGCCGGAACCGGCGGGGATGAAGCGGCGCTGTTCGCCGCCGACTTGTACCGGATGTACGAGCGCTATGCCGCCGAACGCGGCTGGCGCGTCGAACTGATCTCCGCCAATGTCAGCGACATCGGCGGGTTCAAGGAAATTGTCGCGCATGTCGCGGGCCAGGGCGTGTTTGCCCAGTTGAAATACGAAAGCGGCGTCCACCGCGTACAGCGCGTGCCCGTGACCGAAAGCGGCGGGCGCATTCACACGTCGGCCGCGACCGTCGCGATCCTGCCCGAACCAGACGAAGTCGATGTCACAATCGACGAGCGCGATCTGAAAATCGACATCTATCGCGCGTCGGGCGCAGGTGGGCAGCATGTCAACACGACCGATTCGGCAGTGCGCCTGACGCATTTGCCCACCGGCATCGTCGTGATTCAGCAGGACGAACGCAGCCAGCACAAAAACCGCGCAAAGGCGCTGCAAGTGTTGCGCACCCGCGTCTATGATTTGCGCCGGGCGCAGGCGCAGGGTGCCGAGGCAGAGGCGCGCCGCGCAATGGTCGGATCGGGCGACCGGTCGGAACGCATTCGCACTTACAATTTCCCGCAAGGGCGCGTCACCGACCACCGCATCAACCTCACTTTGCACCGCTTGCCCGAAATCCTTGCCGGGACGGGCCTTGGTGAATTGATCGACGCGCTGATCGCCGAGGACCAGGCCAAGCGGCTGGCCGCGCTCGATCGATGACAATTGCGCAGGCGTTGGTCGCAGCGACGCAGCGGCTGACCGCAGGCAGCGGTAGTTTGGGCA
Organism: Novosphingobium sp.; assembly: GCA_043732365.1. Classification (GTDB taxonomy): domain Bacteria; phylum Pseudomonadota; class Alphaproteobacteria; order Sphingomonadales; family Sphingomonadaceae; genus Novosphingobium. The sequence continues at coordinate 2,648 of JAYTHT010000504.1, forward strand.
GCGGCAGTTTGGGCAGCGGCACTCCGGGCAGCGGCACGGGGCGGCTCGATGCCGAAGTGTTGATGGCGCATGCGCTGGGCGTGACCCGGTCCGACCTGATCCTGCGCCACATGCGCGATGCAGTGCCGGCTGGTTTTGATGCGCTGATCGATCGGCGGCTGGGGCACGAGCCGGTTGCCTATATTACCGGACATCAGGAATTCTGGGGACTGGACTTTGTCGTCACCCCTGACGTGCTCATTCCGCGTGGCGATACCGAAACGCTGATTGCGGTCGCCATCGAACGTTTGCACGACCGGCCACCACTGCGGATCATCGATCTGGGCACCGGGTCGGGCGCGTTGTTGCTGGCCGCGTTGAGCCAGTGGCCCGGAGCAACCGGCGTTGGGATCGAGCGGTCGAGCGGCGCGCTGGCCATCGCGCGGCACAATGCCCATGCGCTGGGGCTGGACGATCGGGCGCAGATCATCGCGGGCGACTGGACGCAGGACGGCTGGGCCGCTGCGCTGGGGCGCTTTGATCTTGTCCTGGCCAATCCGCCTTATGTGGAA
>JAYTHT010000505.1:0-3189 GCA_043732365.1 Novosphingobium sp.
CTGGTCCATCTGGTCGATGCCAAGCGCGGATCGCCGCTGGTCGCGCGGATCACCGGGGTGCGCAAACAGTTGAGCCAGGCCTGCGGGTTTATCGTGCCGCAATTTCGCGTGCGCGATTCGCTGGAACTGCCGTCCAATGAATACCGGATCATGCTGGGCGGGGTGACGATTGGCGGCGCGACGGTGCAGCCCGATCGCATTCTGGCGATCAACGCGGGTGAAGCCAACGACAACCATGGTCTGCGCGGTGAACGCACCACCGACCCCAGCTTTGGCTGCCCCGCGCTGTGGATCGATCCGGCCAGCCGTGACTCTGCCATCGCCGAAGGGTTCCTGACGGTCGACGCCGGCACAGTCATCGCTACGCATCTAAACCAGTTGCTCGGCGAACGGCCCCAGGCGATGCTCGGCCCCGACGAAGTGCGCGCGATTCTGGAAGGGATCCGCCAACGTGCTGCGGGGTTGGTCGAAACGATCCATCCCAATCCGCTGTCGCTGGGCGCGATCACCCGCGTGCTACGCGCCTTGCTCGAAGACGGGATCGGCATCGGCCATCCGCTGCCGATCCTGGCGGCGCTGGGTCAGGCGGTGCAACAGACCACCGAACACGAACGCCTGATCGATCTGGTGCGCGCCGAACTGGGGCCAATGATTGTGGGCCGCGCGTGCAGCCCGCATGATCGCCTGCCCGTGATTACGCTGGAGGCCGGGCTGGAGGCGATGATCGTGGGCGGCATGCAGGACCCGGTGTCGGGCCTGCCGGTGATCGAGCCCGACCTCGCACGGGGACTTGGCGAACGCATCGCCGCGATGATTACCGAACGCGGCCCTGGCGCCATTCCCCCCGCGCTGATCGTGCAGCCTCGCGCGCGGCGGACTTTGTCGGCGGCATTGCGGTTCCGCGCGCCGGCCTGCCTCGTCCTGTCGATTTCCGAACTCCCGCAAAGCCAGCCGATCGAAGTGATCGCGGTGATCGGCGGAGAAGCCAACCCCGGCGCCCCCACTATTGCCGCAGCGCCTGCGCCTGCGCTGACCGATCAATCTGCCGCCCGTCAGGGTTCTGGCCACAGGCCAAGCCCTAATCAGCCAATGCCGCAACCCGAAGGACTTGCCGCATGAATCTTCAACTTCGCAGTTTTGGCGCGGCGCGCGCGTATCGTGATGATACCGCCGATCGCATCCGTCGTTTCCTGCCGATGGTCCGGCGGCTGGCGTGGCACGCGCATGGCTCTGGCCGCGCGGGGATCGAGGTCGATGACCTGATCCAGTCGGGTCTCGTTGCGCTGACCGAATGCGCACAAAAACACAACGGACAGACCGAGGATGGCTTTGCCGCCTATGCCAAATTGCGCGTGCGCGGGGCGATGGTTGATCTGATCCGGCGCAGTTCCCCAATGTCGCGATCGGCGTCGGACCGGCGGCGCACTTTGCGCGGTCATACCGAAAGCCTTGCCACCGTGCTGGGCCGACAGCCGACCGAGAGCGAACTGGCAGAGGCGATGGGCGTGACGTTGTCCGATCTTGGCGATTTGCGTGCGGCGTCCGAACCACTCAGGTTTGAACCGATCGACGATGCCTATTCGGACAGCTCGATGGCTTTTGCCGATGACCGCCCCGACAGCTTTGCGCAGATATCCGACCAGGAAACGCGCCATACCGTCGCTGATGCGATCGGTGCGTTGCCCCAACGGTTGCAACTGGTGATCCAGCTGTATTTCGTCGAGGATATGAACCTGGCCGAAATCGCGGCGGTGCTGGAAGTCAGCGTGCCGCGAATCCACCAGCTGAAAGCGCAGGCGCTCGACAAATTGCGCAGCAATCTGGGCAGCGATTTCGATATTATCTAGGCCGTTTTTGTCCAAATCTCGCGTTTCGGCGGGCCTGTACCCTCTTGCCACATTCGTTCTTTTGCGAATTTTGCAACACGCCCGAAATCCTCAGGTTTTCGGCTGACTGATGATCGGGTCGCCGATTTTCATCTGTTTGCCGTCGGTGATGATCACGCGGTCGCCCAGATGCGCTTTGGCGAACAGTTTTGCGGCAAAGCCGTCGGGCACGCCGATACAGCCGTTGGTGGCATAGCCGCGGTCGACTTTGCTGCTGTGGATCGACACCCCGTCGTTGGTCAGGCGCATCATATATGGCATCGGCACGTTGAAAATGTTGGAGATGTGATGCTCATCTTTTTGCGTAATCGGAAACACCCCGACAGGCGTCGGTTTGTCGCCATAGCCTTTCAGGATCGCGGTTGCGCCGATCTCGTGGCCGTTTTCGAACACCGACAGGACGCGCGCGGTCAGATCGACCGTCACCACCAGCGGCCCGGGCTTGCCTTTGGTCTCATCCCAGTAATATTTGCCAAACTGGATCGGGCCGGAGATCGGCAGGATCGATCGCACAACGAACGGACCGTCGGCGACCGGCCGGGATGGGGAGGGTGTCGCTACAGGCGTTGGAAACGTCACGGCCGCGGCAGCCGGGTGCGGCGCGACAGGGGCGGCGTGCGTGGCGACTTGCGGTGGTGCAATCTGGCGCACTTGCGCGGGCGCGCGCGCTGGCACGACCAATCCCACGATGTCCTTTAGCACATGCACCGCCATGATCAGCGACAGCACGATCACCGCCGCGCCGCCGCAAAGCAGCGGCAGCCGGCGTTTCATCCATTTGCGCCATTTGGGCGACACGGCCCGCATCGTCAAAATTCCTTTTGTCTCGACCGGGATTATAGGCGACGAGACGGTGTGGATTGGTTGATCGTCATGGTTAGCGCAGGGTTATCTGCGCGCCCTTTTCGTCCTCGACCTGTTTGCCGGGCTGTACACCCAGCCAGGTCAACCAGCGCCATGCCGTTTCAAACGGACCTTGCGCATGGTGCGCCAGCCAACGGCGCGGCCAGGCCAGCATCACGATCCAGCCCAGCGGGATGAACAGGGGCAAATACCCGCGCGGCAACCACGCTGCCAGGCCCAGGCCCCAACCCGAAAACAGCGCGGTCATCACGATCGTGGTGCCGAGGTAATTGGTAAAGGCGGTGCGCCCGGCCGCCGCCAGCGCCAGGCCCGCACGCGTGCGGTTCACCATGGGCCAGGCGAGCATCAGCGCCGCACCATAGCCCAGCGCCATCGCCAGATGGGGCAACGCCGTCAGCGTCTGGATCACGCCAAACATCGCGCGGGGCGGAAAATCGTG
>JAYTHT010000506.1:0-10432 GCA_043732365.1 Novosphingobium sp.
CGGTGCGGCCGATGCGGTGAATATAGTCATCGGGGTGCCACGGTGTGTCAAAATTGATCACATGGCTGACACCCTTGATATCGAGTCCGCGCGCGGCAACGTCGGATGCGCACAGGATATTGATCTGCCCATCCTTGAACCGCTGCAATTCGGCGTTGCGCGCCGGCTGATCCATGTCGCCGTGGATTTCGCCGGCGGAAAACCCGTCCTGCTTCAGGCTCTTGGCCAGATCGCGCACAGTCGTCTTGCGGTTGGCAAAGATGATCGCGGTGGTCACGTCATCCTTGCGCAGGATCTGGCGCAAGGCGGCGCGTTTGGACCGCGCCGGCACGCGCAGCTTGAACTGGGCAATGTTGACGTTGGCGCTCGCCGGGCGGGCGACTTCGATATATTTGGGGTTCGACAAAAACCGGTCGGCAAGTTTCTTGATCGGCGGCGGCATCGTTGCCGAAAACAGCAGCGTCTGGCGCGTCGTTGGCAATTTGCTGCAAATGGTTTCGATATCGGGGATAAACCCCATATCGAGCATCCGATCGGCCTCATCGATGACCAGCAATTCGCACCCGGTCAGCAGGATCTTGCCCCGCTCGAACAGATCCATCAATCGGCCCGGGGTTGCTATCAGTACGTCGACGCCATCGGACAGCGCCTTGAGCTGGTCGCCCATTTGCACGCCGCCGATCAATAGCGCCATCTTCAGATCGTGGTTTTTGCCATATTTTTCAAAGTTTTCGGCGACTTGCGCGGCCAGCTCGCGAGTCGGCTCCAGAATCAACGACCGCGGCATCAGCGCGCGGCGCCGGCCATGCGCCAGAATGTCGATCATCGGCAGGACAAAGCCTGCCGTTTTGCCCGTGCCGGTCTGCGCGATACCAATAATGTCGCGCATCATCAGGACAGAGGGAATGCACTGCGCCTGAATCGGCGTCGGCTCATCATAGCCGGCATCGATGACCGACTGGAGCAACTCGTCAGACAGGCCGAGATCGGCGAACTTCATGCGCAGCGGTTTTCCTGTTGAAAAAGCAAAGTAGCGGCGGCCTCTTGTCACATGGACAGACTGTTACATATCCAGGCTGGCACATGGCCAAACTGCGCATGGACAGACCGTCAAATGGACAGACCGAATGGTATGGCGCGCGAGGCAAAGTACCGGTCTTGTCGAAACCTTTGCGGCGTATGCCGACAATCCGGCGAAAGTCAAGAAATGCCGCGACGGAATGCTGACGCCATGATCTTTTTTACCACGCCGGTTTTGGCGACCGATCAGTTGACCGGCACCATTTCGTGAACATGCGTTATCGTGCAGGTCGCCCCGGCGCGCGAATGGATCGTGTCACGATCCGCACACAACAACCCGTCGGCGGTCGGCGTAATGTAGAACCCCATATAGAAATCGCGCGCAGCACAGGTCCGCGAGAGGTCTGCGCCGACCAGCCGATGGTCGCGCATGATGAGCAACAAGCGGTCGCCGGCCAAGGGCCGAACCCCGGCAATCGCCTGTACCGGAACGCACGGTGGCATCCGGCGTTGATGCAGGCGCACGGGCACCTGCTCGGGCGCAGGCGGCGGCACATCGCGCGTGACCGCCGCGCCGCCCGGTGTGATGCGGATGATCAGGTGTTGTTCGATGCTGACCTGCCGCCAATGCTGGTCAAACAGATCGTGGCCCGGGCTTTGCCGAAGGTTTTGTCCAGGGTTTTGCGGCTTGTCATGACGGGCTGGCATGTCGGGCACGTACAGTGCGCCCAGTGCAATGGCGCCGCAAGGGATCGCAAGTGCCGCCAGAATCCCGGCAATCAGGAACGGCGACCACCTCGTCATCGGCGAAACGACGCACTCGTCATCCGGACCGCATCGATGATTGCCAATTCAAACCCTTGCGCGAAATCCGCCATATGCTTTTTCCATTCCTCCACCTGTTGCGACCGGTTGGCCGTAGACCACTGCGCCGGCGCACTGTATTGCTGCCCTAATGCCGCGCGCCAATTGAACCACCGCTTAACCCGCGCCCTGCGAAAAATAAATTGCCGATCCCGGGCTGCGGGAATAGCGCTATGCCATGACCAACGAAACGACCATGACGATCCCGCCGCGCGATCGGGCAATATCGGAATTCATGACCGCTGCGGCCGACCTGCTGGGGCCAAAGGGCTTTGCCACCGATCCAGACATCCTGGCGCCCTGGCTGACCGATTGGCGCGGCAGGTATACCGGGCGCGCACTCGGCCTGGCGACCCCGGCGGACACCGCGCAAGTTGCCGCGCTGGTCAGATTGTGCGGGCAATACGGCGTGCCGATCGTGCCCCAGGGCGGGAACAGCGGTATGTGTGGCGGCGCGACGCCCGATGCCAGCGGTCATGAAGTGCTGATCAATATGCGCCGGATGGACGCCATCCGTCACATCGACCCCGCGACACGACAGGTCGAATGCGGTGCCGGTGTGATCCTGCAGACGCTGCACGAGGCGGTCGAGCGTCAGGGTTTGCGTTTTCCGTTGACGCTTGGCGGCAAAGGGTCGGCAACGATCGGCGGGCTGATTTCCACCAATGCGGGCGGCACCCAGGTGCTGCGCCACGGATCGATGCGCGCGCAAGTGCTGGGGCTGGAGGCGGTGCTGCCCGATGGGTCGGTGCTCAATCAACTGGTGCCGCTGAAAAAAGACAATCGCGGATTTGACTTGAAACAGTTGCTGATCGGGTCCGAAGGCATCCTGGGCATTGTTACCGCCGCGACGCTGCGGCTGGAACCCGCCGTTGCCGCGCGCGCGGTCTTGTGGGCGGGCGTCTCAACGATCCAGGCCGCGCGTACGCTGCTGCTCCATGCGCAAACCATCGCGGACCGCGCGCTGGAAGGATTCGAAGTCATCCCCCGCCATTGTCTCGACGCGGTGCTGGACTATTTGCCGACCGCGCGGGCACCGCTGAACGAGAATCATCCCTGGCATGTCCTGATCGAACTGGTCGCCGATGCGGCGGGCGCAGACGCCCTGCCTGAACTGGCCGAACGTTTGCTGGTCAGCGCGTTCGAGGCCGGGCTGGTGTCCGACGCTACGATCGCCGCCAACGACGCCCAGGCAGAGGCGTTCTGGTGGTTGCGTGATTCGATCTCGCCCGCCGAACGCGCCAAAGGCCCCGCCATGCAGCACGACATCAGTGTGCCGGTCGAACGCATGGCCGATTTCATGGACTATGCCGCGCCGCTGATGGAACGCGAATTCCCCGGAACGACCGCAGTGGGCTTTGGCCATCTGGGCGATGGCAACATCCATTTCCACATCCTGGCGCCGACCGGCGTGGTGCCCGATGTGTGGGAGACGGGACAAGGCAAAGCGATCAGCCGCCGGGTCAACGATCTGGTCACCGCGTGGCACGGTTCCATTTCCGCGGAACACGGCATTGGCCAGATGAAACGCGATGAATTGCAACGGCTGGGCGATCCAGCCGCGCTGCACTTGCTTCATACGATCAAGGCCGCGCTCGATCCGCAGGGCCTGTTCAACCCGGGCAAGCTGATCTGACGCGGTCGCTATGACCCGAAACTTGCATTTCGCAAGGCCGGGCCTTTGCCAAATTCGCGCTTTCGCTAATTTCGCAAAGGCCCGGCCTTGCGCGGCAAAGCCACCTCCCCTAAACGCCCGCATGCATGGGGTGCAAACGTGCCCTCGCGTGTGTTTGACGGAGATTGACCGATGGCCAGCGCGCCTGAAAACCTGCCCTTGTTCTACAAAGATCTCGTGCCGCTCAACACCCGCGACCATGCCACCTGGCACGCGCGCGGCGTGGACAAGGCTCCCTGGCTGGCGGGCCAGCATGCGGTTCCGCTGACAGTCGAGGAATTCCCGCAAGCCGGGCGTCATTTCCCGATCGTGTTTGCCAGCGGTGAAAACACCGTTCCGCTCGCGTTGATGGGACTGAACGAAGGCATCAACGTGTTTGTCGAAGACGACGGCACAGTTGTCCCCAATGTCTATCTGCCCGCCTATGCGCGGCGTTACCCGTTCATGCTGGCTAAATTACAGCCAACTTCAGAAGAATTGTCGCTGTGTTTTGACCCCACATCGGGCCTGATCGGCGCGTACGATGACGGTCAGGCCCTGTTTGACGGCGATGCACCCGCAGCCTCGACCACCGCCGCGTTGCAATTTTGCGAACAGTTTGAACAGGCTGGCCAACGCACCCAAGCCTTTGTTGAAGAACTGAAAAAGCATCAGCTGTTGATGGAAGGCGAAGTGTCGATCCAGCGCCAGGAAGGCGGCCCGCCGTTCGTCTATCGCGGGTTCCAGATGGTCGATCAGGAAAAACTGCGCAACATCCGCGGTGACGTCCTGCGCGGCTGGGCCCAGAGCGGGCTACTGCCGCTGATTTACGCCCACGTGTTCTCGCTCGAACTGATCAGCTCGGTGTTCGGCATGCAGGTCCAGCAGGGCAAAGGGCCGCAGCCGGTCGCGCCACCGCTGCCCGCGTTCTGAGCCAAGCGTAATTCTGATTCCAAAGGGGCCGCCGGACTTGTCCGGCGGCCCCTTTTGTATGCGATCTGCGTCCTCACGCTCAACTTATCACGTTCCATCAAAGTATTTGCCTGTGACGAATTGTGAGAAGTCTTGCTCTGACATGAATGTAAGGTTTTGTCGCGTTCACGCAAAATTTCTTGCGCCTTCGCATGACCTTGCCTATTCTTTGCGGGTTGGATCGGGCTCCCCTCATGGCCCGGTTTGACTGGTGTACCTTCGGGTGCACCTCCTCCCTGAACCTTGGCCACCTGGAGCATGTCTCCAGGTGGTTTTTTAACAGCGGTTCGGGAATGTCGATTTTTGGCTGCCTGTAGCGTCTATGCAACGGTTTTCCGGGACTTATGCACCCGATTATTCGGCGGCCGTGCGCCAGCGCAATCGATCGCGACCAAGCGAGGCGACATCCGCAGCCAGCCGCCGGACCATCCCGACCAGCAGCGTGACCACCGATTCGAATCCGGCACCCGGCTCGACCATGGCCGAATCAAGATAGGCGGTCTTGTCGATTTCGATCTGTACCGCGTGCGCCCCGGCGCTGCGCCGGCCATGGCGATCGAGTACAAAGCCACCCGCATACGGGCGATTGTGCGCAACCGGCCGGCGTTGCGCAGCAAGGTATGAAAAGATCGAAGCGATCAATGCGCCATCGCAGGCGGTGCCAAACCGGTCGCCAACCACAAATTGCGCGGACGCGCCGCCATTGGCAGGCAGCGGCGGCATCGAGTGCAGGTCGATCAGCAAGACCGCCCCCCATTGTTCGCGCACGCGATCAATCATCAGTTCCAACGCGGTATGATACGGCTGGTGAATGTTCGCGATGCGTTCGACCAGATCGGCATGATGCAGCCGGCTTTTCCACAGCTCTCCCACGCCCGGCAAGCGCCGCGGCACCAGGCCCAGCCCGCTGTGCGCGCGATGCGCCGACGTCGCCGCATGGTTGCGATGGCCCGCCGGTCGCGGCCCATCGACCAGCATATCCCAGTCGATATCGTCGACCGAGCGGTTAAGGTCGATCATCGCGCGCGGCGCATCGGCGACGATCAGCGGCGCCCCGGTTTCACGTGCCACCGCCTCGGCCAGGCAATCTACCAGCCGGTCTTCCAACCGCAACAACACATGATCGGGTGCACGCAACGCCGCCAGCACATGATCGGGATAGCATCGCCCGCCATGCGGCGCCGACAGCACAACCGGGATCGATGCCGGATCGGATGCGATCGAGCGAAATGCCGCTGCATCGGGCAGACCCGGAATGGCCCCCCCGCGCACAACCGTGGTGCGCGATTGCGAATCGCCAGTTAGATTGCGTGGTCCAGGCATATGACAAAGGCTGCAACCGATCGGCGACCGTGTCAAAGTGACCTTGCGTCGTTTTTGCGGCACAATTTTTAACCGGCCCGCCGTATAGCCATTGCATGCGGCGTCCGACCGTTAGATGGACAGTTTGAAAGGGACGATCAGTTCCCGACAAACCAAGCAAAAAACCCAGTTTAACAGTCCCTAATGCGAGAAGGTGACCATGATCCGCATCCTGCTGGCCGAAGACGACGAAGCCATGCGCGCCTATTTGTCCCGCGCGCTCGAAAATGCTGGATTTGAAGTGGCTGCGGTCGATCGGGGCACCGCCGCGCTGCCACTGCTCGAAAACGGCCATTTTGATTTGCTGTTGTCCGACATCGTCATGCCCGAAATGGATGGCATCGAACTGGCGCAGCGCTGTGCAGAAATCAGCCCCGGCACCAAAGTCATGTTCATCACCGGATTTGCCGCAGTCACACTAAAGGCCAACCGGGAGGCGCCGCAAGCGCGCGTTCTGTCAAAGCCATTCCATCTTAAAGATCTGGTGCTGGAAGTCGAACGCCTGTTTGCCGATCACCCGCTGGTTGGTAACGGTCACCCTACTGTTTGAGTAACGGCCCCAGCGAATCCCCTTGCAAGGCAGGATGAGCGTGGCTAAAGGACCGCTCCCGGTGCTGAAAGGCGGCGGGAAATTGAGCGATGGTGTCGGGCGTATAGCTCAGTGGTAGAGCACTATGTTGACATCGTAGGGGTCGCAAGTTCAATCCTTGCTACGCCCACCATCGCTAAAAAAGCCCGCCAAGCGTTACGCTCCGGCGGGTTTTTTCTTGGCCTCATGCTCGGCTGCGACGGTCTATTTGCCCTGCCAGTTGGGCTTGCGCTTTTCGGCAAAGGCGGTGGCGCCTTCGCGAGCGTCGGACGATGTAAACACAGCCCGGCTATGTTTCGCCTGCTTTTCCCACATTTCGGCTTCGGTCCATTCGTGCGATTCGCGAATGATCGCTTTTGACGCGATCAGGGCCAGCGGGCCGTTCTGCGCAATCCGCGCGGCGAGCTCTTTGGCCATGGGCAGCGATGGCCCGTCACTGGTCTGGTTGATAAAGCCCAATTCATAGGCGCGCGCGGCCGTGATAAAATCGCCGGTCAGCGCCAGTTCCATCGCAATACGTGGTGGGATCTGGCGGGGCAGTTTGATCAACCCGCCAGCCGCAGCGGTCAATCCGCGCTTCGCTTCGGGAATACCGAATTTGGCGGTGCTGCTCGATACGATCAGGTCGCATGCCAATGCCAGTTCCAGGCCGCCTGCCAGGGCATACCCATCGACCGCCGCAATGATCGGCTTTTTCGGAGTCCATTCCGACAGGCTGCCAAACCCGCGCCCCGGCACCGATGGTAATTCGCCGCGTAAAAACCCCTTGAGGTCCATGCCCGAACAAAACGTCCCGCCAGCCCCGGTCAGGATGGCACAACGCAGATCGGTATCGGCGTCGAGCCGGTCCATCGCCGCGGCGATGCCCACCGCGACCGCATTGTTCATCGCATTTTTGGCTTCAGGACGGTTGATCGTGACGATCAGGACATTGCCGTCCACTTCAGTCAACACGGCTGGCGCAGTTTCAATCTCGCTCATGGCATCCTCCAACTGGTTTAATCGCTTGGCTAAGTTCTAGGCGGGCTAGTCCCCCTGTGTCCAGCATTCTTGAACCAACGGATCGATTTGCACAGCCCTCGTCTGGCACCAAACCCGGCTGAAAACCGCCCTATTGCCAGCGTTGCGCGCGCCGTCTTGCGCGCAACGCCGCAACTGCTAAGGGACGTGGCACACAGTCTGCCTTCGTCTGGCGCGGGGGATGGATGGGCTACACCCCACTGCAGGAAGGCAATGCACCGACATGGCGAAGATCAAGGTGAAAAACCCGGTCGTCGAACTCGACGGCGATGAAATGACCCGCATCATCTGGCAATGGATCCGTGAACGGCTCATTCTTCCGTACCTCGATATCGACCTTAAGTATTACGACTTGTCGATTGAAAAACGGGATGAAACCAACGACCAAATCACGATCGACAGCGCCAATGCGATAAAGGAATTTGGCGTCGGCGTAAAATGTGCGACGATCACGCCCGATGAAGACCGGGTCAAAGAATTTCACCTGAAGAAAATGTGGAAATCGCCCAACGGGACGATCCGCAACATTTTGGGCGGGGTCGTATTTCGCGAACCGATCGTCATCCAGAACGTGCCGCGCCTGGTGCCCGGCTGGACCGACCCGATCGTGGTCGGCCGTCACGCGTTTGGCGACCAGTACAAGGCCACCGACACGCTGATCCCTGGCCCTGGCAAATTGCGCCTGGTGTGGGACGGCGACAATGGCGAAAAGATCGACCTCGACGTGTTTGATTTCCCGAGCGCGGGCGTCGCCATGGCGATGTACAACCTTGACGATTCGATCCGCGATTTTGCGCGTGCCAGCCTCAATTATGGTCTCAACCTGGGTTGGCCGGTGTATCTGTCAACCAAGAACACGATCCTGAAAGCCTATGACGGACGTTTCAAGGATCTGTTCCAGGAAGTGTTCGAAACCGAAGGCTTCAAGGAAAAGTTCGCTGCGGCCGGGATCGAATATCAGCACCGCCTGATCGACGACATGGTCGCCTCGGCGCTCAAGTGGTCGGGCAAATTCGTATGGGCGTGCAAGAACTACGACGGCGATGTCCAGTCGGACACTGTAGCGCAAGGGTTCGGGTCGCTCGGCCTGATGACCTCGGTCCTGATGAGCCCGGATGCCAAGACAATCGAAGCCGAAGCGGCTCATGGCACAGTCACGCGCCATTATCGCCAGCACCAGCAGGGCAAGGCGACTTCGACCAACCCGATCGCATCGATTTTCGCATGGACGCGCGGGTTGATCTATCGCGGCCGGTTCGACGACACCCCCGACGTGGTGGCCTTTGCCGAAACGCTGGAAAAGGTCTGCATCAAGACCGTCGAAAGCGGCAAGATGACCAAGGACCTCGCCATCCTGATCGGCCCCGATCAACCATGGATGACGACCGAAAAATTCTTTGAGGCGATCGTCGAGAATCTCGAAATCGAAATGACCAAAGCGGCCTGATTATTCAGGCTCGGTGGTGCGAAAAGGGGTCCCGGTGGAAGCACCGCGGCCCCTTTTTTGGCGATTGGATCGTTTGCAAAGACGGTTTGTCAAATGCCGGCTAACGGCCACTTGCGGACGTTCAAGGAGCAGGTGTCGGCCAGCAGATAAATCGCGCATTCTCGGCCGAGTTCATTCCCCGCATCTCAAAGCCGGGGTTAGCCGCAGCCGTTCCAACCCAGCATCCTCGCCTGTCGCCATTTGCGGAAACGCCACCTTGGCTTTGCGCGCGAAATAATCGCCGCTTTTTTGGTGCTGACAGGCGCATGCTGCCAAGGACGGACGGCTCACTTCGTCGTCTTGTCCGGTTTCAGATAGCGTCCGTACCAATCGGCCATGCGGTCCAGCCGGTCGCGCACAAAACTGGGCCGGGTCACCCCGTGAAACGCGCCGGGATAGGCCACCAGACGCGTTGGCACGCCCTGGATGCGCAGGGCCTCATACATTTGCTGCCCACCGACCAGCGGCACATTGTCATCCGACGTGCCGCCCATGAACAATGTCGGGGTTTTGATGCGGTCGGCATGGAGCAAAGGCTCTGAAATCTTCAACCAGCGGTCGAGGTTTTGCCACGGCAACCCGATCTCGTGCCAATATTGGCCGATGTATTCGTCAACGCCAAACAGCGCAAAGATATTGCCCTCGCCCGCGCCCGACAGCGCCGCCTTGAACCGAGGTTCGCGCACGATCATGAAATCGGTGAGGATGCCGCCATAGCTCCATCCGCCGACGCCCAGGCGGTCGGGATCGGCGACACCGCTGGCAATTACATGGTCGATCGCCGCGTCCAGGTCCTTGACCTCCTTGTTGCCCCAATCGCCTGCGATCGTTGTCGCATAATCCATGCCTCGCCCGATGCTGCCGCGATAATTGACCGCCAGCACGGCATAGCCATGCGCGGCCAACCACTGCCGCATCATCGCATCGCCTGACGGTTCCAGCCGGTGACCATCGAGCGCATTGGGCCCGCCATGGATCCATAACACGGTTGGATAATGGTGCCCCGGCTGATACCCGGCGGGCCGGATCAGCAGCGCATGGACATCGTTGCCGTCGCTGGCGGTCGCGGAAAATTCCTCCACCGGGCTCCACGCGACGGTCGCGGCGATTGCGTTGTTGTGCGCCGAAAGCCGCGTGGTGGTGGCGTTATGGATCATGCGCACTTCGGTCGGATCGCCATCGCCGCTGGCAATCACCGCGCGTGCGCCGGTGCCACCATCGATCGCGCCGCATTGCTCGGCCACGGTGAAGGCCGGATCGCCGATGCGTTCCAGCGAGCCACCCGCCGGGTCAAGCGCGACCGCGACAGTGTGGCGATCCTCCATCAAGATGCCGCCGATGCGCCCTTTGCCCAGCGCCATCGGATTTTCGATCGTCATCCCGGCGCTGGCGGGCAATATGCGCGTGGCCCCGCTGGCCAGGTCGGTTTCGGCCAATTGCGGCTGGCTGTATTCGGCGGCATTGG
>JAYTHT010000507.1:0-3181 GCA_043732365.1 Novosphingobium sp.
AGGTCATCGACTTGCTGGCGCCCTATGCGCGCGGCGGCAAGATCGGGCTGTTCGGCGGCGCTGGCGTGGGCAAGACCGTGCTGATCCAGGAACTGATCAACAACATCGCCAAAGGCCACGGCGGCGTATCGGTGTTTGCCGGCGTGGGTGAACGCACCCGCGAAGGCAATGATCTCTACCACGAATTCCTCGATGCCGGGGTTATCGCCAAGGATGCCAACGGCAAGGCGACATCCGAAGGTTCGAAAGTGGCGCTCGTGTTCGGCCAGATGAACGAGCCGCCGGGCGCCCGCGCCCGCGTCGCGCTGTCGGGCCTGACCATGGCGGAATATTTCCGCGATGAAGAAGGCCAGGACGTGCTGTTCTTTGTCGACAACATCTTCCGCTTTACCCAGGCGGGTTCGGAAGTGTCGGCGCTACTCGGCCGCATTCCTTCGGCGGTGGGCTATCAGCCGACACTGGCGACCGACATGGGCCAGTTGCAGGAACGTATTACGTCGACCAACAAGGGATCGATCACCTCGGTCCAGGCGATTTACGTGCCGGCCGACGATTTGACCGACCCTGCACCGGCCGCATCGTTTGCCCACCTTGACGCGACCACGACTCTGAACCGCGCAATTTCGGAACTCGGAATTTACCCGGCGGTCGATCCGCTCGATTCGACCAGCCGCGTGCTCGAACCGCGCATCGTGGGCGAAGAACATTACGCCACGGCCCGCCGCGTTCAGGAAACGCTGCAAAAGTACAAGTCGCTGCAGGACATCATCGCCATCCTGGGCATGGACGAACTGTCCGAAGAGGACAAAGTCACCGTCGCTCGCGCGCGCAAACTCCAGCGGTTCCTCAGCCAGCCATTCCATGTCGCCGAAGTGTTCACCGGCATCTCGGGCAAATTCGTCCAGTTGGAAGATACGGTCAAATCGTTCAAAGCGGTCGTCGACGGCGAATACGATCACTTGCCCGAATCCGCGTTCTACATGGTCGGCGGAATCGAAGACGCGGTTGAAAAAGCCAAGAAAATGGCGGCCGAAGTCTGATCCTGGCGCCTTTCATATAACGGAACTGCAAGATCATGGCGCTGCATTTTGAACTCGTCACCCCGGCCCGGCTGGTCCTGTCGGAAGACGTCTATATGGTCAACGTGCCCGGTACCGAGGGTGAATTCGGCGTGCTCGAAGGGCACGCCCCCTTTGCCACCACGGTCAAGGACGGGGTGATCCGCGTCTGGCGCGTCGCCGGCGGCAACCCGCAGGAATACCCGGTCAAAGGTGGTTTCGCCGAAGTGAGCGTCACAGGGCTGACAGTGCTGGCCGAATACGTCGGCTAATCGCTGGGTATTCATGAAACTGGCCAAAAAAACGGGCCAATAAGGGGGCGTGCCGCTCCCTTTTTCATGACTTGCACGCCGCTGTAACAGACTGGTGCCCGTCGTGCGAAAACCAGCGACAAAACAAGACAAAGCGGCCTCGCGTCGGTAAATTCCCAATCCAGGCCGCGTAGCTTTGTTCTCCATGCCTACGGGAGAAGCGCGGTCAGCACCTGATGCGCGCACCATCTACCAGCCCCCAAGGCACGACATTATCGCACTGGCAACAGGGCGCGCCGGACCCGGGCGCCTTGAACGGCGGACCGGCGCGCGCGCGCCGCTGCCTGATAGTCTTAGGCGATGCCGGTCGCCTTGACGATCACCGCACCCAGCACCGCACCGATCAGCGGCCCCAACACCGGCACCCAGGCATAGCCCCAGTCCGAATCGCGTTTGCCCGCGATCGGCAGCAGCCAATGTGCAATGCGCGGACCCAGGTCGCGCGCCGGGTTGATCGCATACCCGGTCTGTCCGCCGAGCGAGAGCCCGAGCGCCCACACCAGGATGCCCCAGAAAAACGGCCCCATACCCGGCGCCAGGCCCGTTCCGGTAAACCCTTTCGACGCCAGCCCCATGCCGATCACAATCAGCATGATTGTCCCGATCACTTCGCTCAATATATTGCCGGCCGGGTTGCGGATCGCCGGCTGGGTGCAGAACGCCGCCAATTTGCTGTCGGGGTCGCTGCTGGGCCAATGGGGCAGGTATGTCAGCCAGACCAGCACACCCGATACGACGGCACCTGCCATCTGGGCCACGACATAGGGCACGATATGGCTGTAATCGCCCGCCACGATCGCAGACGCGATCGTCACCGCCGGATTGAGATGCGCAACGCCGCCAACCCCGACGCTGACCACGATGCCGCAGAACACGGCAAAGCCCCAGCCCGTCGTGATCACGATCCAGCCACTGTTCTGACCCTTTGATTTATCCAGAACCACATTCGCAACGACGCCATTGCCGAACAGCAACATCACCATCGTGCCCAGAAATTCACCAAAAACAGCGCCGTGCATCACGGTCATCCCCCAAATCCCCATCCATCCTGATCAAAGCCTTTGTCAGCCTTGATGGCAACCCATCAGATATCGTCATACACCGGTCATATTTCGGCGACATGGACCATGCAGGTGTTTCAGCCTGCAACCACATGACGGGAACCGATGCGGCAGATCGATATTCTGGTGACTGGCGCGCTGACCGGGGGCAATGACATTTTCCTCCATGGCGATCTGCGCGTGGTGTTCCATCGCTGGCTGGGTAATGGCCCGCTACCGCTGCTCGATGGGCAGCCTTGGGCGTTCGTCGACTGGGTGCTGCCCGATTTTTCGGGGCTGGAACTGTGCCGCCGCCTGCGCTGCGATCCGCAGACCGAGGCGGCGCATGTCACGATGGTGCTCGAAGAGGACGAGGCAGAGGTCAAACGCCGCGCACTGCGCGCCGGCGCCGATGATTACCTGATCGGACCGATTGATCGTTCGACCGTGCTCGATCGCGTGCTGTCGGTGCAATTGCCCGATGCCGAAAGCCCGGCGCGGACGTTGCGGCTGGACCACTTGTCGCTCGACCTTGCCGCGTTACAGGCGCGGTGGAAGGACAAACCGATCGGATTGATGCCCAACGAATTTCGCCTGTTGCGCTATTTCATGGAACAGCCGGGCCAGGTGTTTTCGCGCACGCAACTGATCGGCGCGCTTGGCAAAAAGGGTCAGCCGATCGATGAACGCACGGTCGATGCCTGGGTCAGCCGGTTGCGCCGTGCGCTGCGCGACAGCGGCGCCGGCTCGCCCTTGCGCACGGTACGCTCGC
>JAYTHT010000508.1:0-3165 GCA_043732365.1 Novosphingobium sp.
TGGTCCACACGGTGATCGACACGTTGCAGGCGTTGATCAACCAGGCCGGGGCATCGGTCGATATTGCCAGCCCCATGCCCGATCTGTTCGTTGACAGCATCGCGCTGGAACAGATCCTGGCGAACCTGATCGAAAATGCGATCAAGTACCGCAGCCCCGATCGGGTTTTGCGCATTGGCGTCACGGCGCAACGCCTGGGCGATCGTGTGGCGATTGCCGTCGCGGATAATGGCCGAGGCATCGACCCGCGCGACAAGGACCGCGTGTTTGACTTGTTTCGCCGGTCGGGTGCGCAGGACCAACCGGGCGAAGGCATAGGTCTTGCCCATGTCCGGGCTTTGGCTTACCGCCTCGGCGGAACGATTGGCCTGGATACCGCACTGGGGGTAGGTTCGACTTTTACCGTGACTTTACCTGTTCATTTCAATGAAGAGGTTCATCTCAAAAAAGAGATTGATCTCAAAAAAGAGTCTGGCATCCCCGAATGACCGAGCATCAACCGCTGAATATTATCATGGTCGAGGATGACGCAGGTCATGCCCGCCTAATTGAAAAAAATATCCGCCGCGCCGGTATTTCCAACAAAATCCAACATTTCACTGATGGCACGTCGGCGCTGGCCTATATTTTCGATGCGGTGGATGGCCCCACGCGCAATGGGCCCGCGTTGATCCTGCTGGATCTGAATTTGCCCGACATGAGCGGGACCGACATCCTGAAGCGCATCAAGGATGAGCCACAGTTGCGCCGAACCCCGGTCGTGATCCTGACCACAACCGATGACAAACGCGAAATTCAGCATTGTTATGACCTGGGCTGTAACGTTTATATCACCAAGCCAATGAATTATGAAAATTTTTCCGACGCGATTCGGCGGCTCGGGCTGTTCCTGTCGGTCATTCAGTTACCTGACACCAACTGATGCAAAACTCGGGCGCACGCATTTTATATATTGATGACGAAGTTGGCCTGTGTCGCTTGGCGCAGCGCAGGCTGGCGCGTCTCGGCTTTGAAGTGACAGTGGCGCATAGCGGGCAAGAGGGGCTGGCACTGGCGCGCGACCAGACTTATGATCTGGTCGCGCTCGATCATTATATGCCCGGGCAGAACGGGATCGAAACGCTGGGTGCGCTGATGCAACTGCCGCACGTGCCCGCAGTGGTTTATGTGACCGGGTCGGACGAAACCGATGTTGCCGTCAACGCACTGAAAGCCGGCGCAACCGATTACATGGTCAAAACGGCCAGCGACGATTTTTTTGACTTGCTGGGCCGCACGATCAATCAGGCGTTGGATACCCGCCGCATTCTGGCCGAAAAAGCGCGTGCGGAAAAACACTTGCGCGAATCCAATGCGCAACTGGCGGCGATGCTGAGCGAGATGAACCACCGCGTCGCCAACAGCCTGCAGATTGTGACGGCGCTGGTCGAATTGCAGGAGCGCCGGACCAAAAGCGACGAATCCAAATCGATCATGCGCGATATTCGTCAGCGAATCGATGCGGTATCACGCGTTCACCGCCAGCTCTACGCCAGCGGCGGCGGCACGATGATCGACATGGTCGACTACATCTCCGGGTTGGTCGAAAATCTGGCGCTGACATTTGCCAGTACCACCGCAGCGCGGCCGATCCAGGTTGAGGTCGACGCGGTCGAATTGCCCGCTTCAGATGCCATTTCGATCGGCATCCTGATCAACGAGCTGGTCAGCAATACCTGCAAATATGCCTATGCCGATGACCGGGATGGTGAAGTTCGCGTGATCTTTACGGTGTGTGGCGGGAACGGCGCCAATATCGAGCCCGAAGCGAACCGTGGATTCCGGCTGATGGTCGAGGACGACGGGTGCGGCGTCGACGAACATGCAGCGCCGGCTGGTACTGGCATTGGCACCCAGATCATTCGGGCGATGGCCGATACGCTGGGCGCAACGATCACGCAGACGAACACTGCCCCCGGTTTACGGACAACGATCGAACGCACTGCATCGGCGTGACCGGCTTAGGATATGGCCGCATGGCGCGGCCGCCTTGGCAGAAAATGCCCGTGCCCGGCCAGTATGTGGCATATGAGCAACAGTTTGTGGGTTCCAGACCAAAAAGTTTTTGTCGCGCAGTTTGCAATGCAACAAATCATCTGGTCGCCAATTTGTTGTTTGAACGCCAGCAAGTCGGTCTTTGACAGTCCTGCTGGGTTAAAACGAGGGAACCTATATGAAAAGACTTCTCATTGCCTCAGCCCTTGCCTCGACCGCTTTGGCGGGAACGGCATTCGCTGACGAAACGGGACTATACGCCACCATCGAAGGTGGCGCGGTCAAGCAGGAACGTACCAACATTTATGACGATGCGTCGGGCATCGGACGCACCGACCGGTTCCGCACCGGTTGGGAAGCTGGCGGCGCGCTGGGCTATGACCTCGGCCACTTCCGGCTTGAGGCAGAGGGCTTCTATCAGCGCAAGACGCTGAAAGAACAGGATCAGAACGTCGCTGGCGCTTATGTAGCCACGGGATATGACGGCGGCAGCGGCGGTCATACGTCAACGTACGCCATCATGGGCAACGCACTGGTTGGCCTGGGCCACTGGGGCGGGATCAAGGCCTATGTCGGCGGTGGCGCCGGTTATGCCCGGACGCATCTGGTCGAATATGTTGGCTATGCCGATCTGGTTGATTACAGAAAAAGTGGCTTTGCCTGGCAGGCGCTTGCCGGCCTGACCGTGCCAATCAGCCACAACGTCGATCTGGGTGTGCGTTATCGCTATTTCCGTCCTGACACGATGCACGTGCTAGGCCAGGATGGCGAAGCCGAAACGTACAAGATGCGCACGCATTCGTTGCTGGCAACATTGACGTACAACTTTGGCGTTGCGGCACCGGCACCGATGGAAGCGGCAGCTCCACCGCCGCCCCCACCACCGCCACCACCGCCCCCACCGCCTCCACCGCCTCCGCCGCCACCGGCAGCAGTGTGCAACCGTGGGCCGTACATCGTGTTCTTTGACTGGGACAAGTCGGACATCTCGCCAGAAGCGGCGAACATTCTCGACAGCGCGATCCAAGCCTACGGCAATTGCGCCAGTGTGCCGATCATGCTGGGTGGGTATACCGACAGCTCGGGCACACCGAAGTACAACCTGGGCCTGGCCGCCCGTCGTGATGACTC
>JAYTHT010000509.1:0-3165 GCA_043732365.1 Novosphingobium sp.
TTGCTGCCGAACGGACCAGCGCCTGGCCATGCGCACGGTCCGGTCTGGCGCGATCGGCATTTTCGCGCCCCGCCAGGTGCAACCACGCCTGCCCCACCAGCGCGGTCAGATCGGGGCCCGCGCGCGCTGCCGCGACATCGCCATCGAACAGATCGACCAGCCGCCGCCAATCCCCTTTGGCCGCCAGCGCACGCGCCAGAACCGGGCGCGCGGCGATATTGTCGGGCTGCACCCGTACCAGATGTTCCAGCACTTCGACCGCCATATCGAAATTGCCCGCCCGGTATTCGAGCACACCCGACAGCAACATCGCCGCCGGCATATCGCGAAACGCAGCGCCTGTGCGTTCCAGGATCGATCGCGCCAGTGCGGTCTGGCCCGCGCGCGCCGCCATCACTGCCTCCATCAGCAGCGGTCGCCGGCTTTTGGGATCAACCGCGGCCAACTTTCGCGCGACAATCAGCATCGCGCGATATTGCCCCATATCACCCAGCGTCGAAGCGTAAGCATCAAGCAGTGCCGGTTGATCGGGATGCACTTGCAACGCCGCTTCAAACCATGGCAGCGACGCGGCCAGACCGTATTGTTCGCGGATCAGCAATCCGCGCAGCGCCAGCGCGCGTGAATTGTTTGGATTGAGCGCGACCGCGCGATCCGCCGCGACAATCGCCAACGCCTGTTGCCCGCCGGTAAAGCGCAATGACGCAATCGCGACCCACAGATCGGAGTCGTCGGGGGCAAAATAGAGCGCCTGATCAAACGCCGCTGCTGCGTCATTCAACCGCCCCTCGACCAGGGCAATCTGACCGCGCACGCGAAAACCAAGTCCCGCGCCGTCGGGCGTCATGGGCCCGGCATTGACCACCGCCAGTGCGCCGTCACGGTCCCCCCGCGCCAGTAGCGCAGCGGCCAGCCATGGGCGCAGCGCATCGTCGGCATGGGTCCGCGCGATCGCCCGGCGCACCACCAACTCTGCCGCCACCGGATCGCGCCCGATTGTCAGATCGGCTGCGTGGCGCGCGGCAAACACCGCCGGATCGCCAGCGCTGACAACGCTAGCGCCGACCGCCCCGGCGCCGACCAGGCCAGCGCCGACCAGCGACACGCCGACGAGCGCCCGCGCGACAAGACTGCGTTTAGTGCTGCAGATCATATTGCTTGAGCAAGTCATAGAGTGTCGGCCGGCTGATCCCGAGCAGGCGCGCGGTGCTGCTGATATTGCCCTCGCTGCGGGCGAGCGCATGGCGGATCATCCGCCGATCGGTCGCCTCGCGCGCGGATTTCAGATTGAGCGTCTGGTCCTCGGCAGCGCCCGGCTCGGTCAGATCGAGATCGCCCGCCGTGACCAACCGGCCATCGGCCATGATCACCGCGCGCTTCAACCGGTTTTCCAATTCGCGCACATTGCCTGGCCAGCCCCAGCCATCGATCGCGGCCAGCGCGTCGGGGGCAAACCCTTTGACTGCCGGGTTCATCTGCGCGGCATAGCGCGACAGGAATGCGCGCGCCAATAGCACCGCATCACCCGCCCGATCGGACAAGCCGGGAATGCGGATGACGATTTCGGCCAGGCGGTAATACAGATCTTCGCGGAACCGCGCCTCGGCAATCATCGCCTCCAGGTTCTGGTGCGTGGCGCAAACGATGCGCGTGTCGACTTCGATGGCGCGCCGCCCGCCGATCCGTTCGATCGTGCGTTCCTGCAGAAACCGCAATAGCTTTACCTGCAATTGCAGCGGAATGTCGCCAACTTCGTCCAGGAACAGGGTTCCACCGCTGGCCTGTTCGATCTTGCCCTCGGTCATTTTGACCGCGCCGGTGAACGCGCCTTTTTCGTGCCCGAACAGCTCGCTTTCCAACAGATTTTCCGGAATTGCGGCGCAGTTGATCGCGACGAACGCCCCGCGGGCACGGCTTGATGCGTCATGCAGGCCCCGGGCCAGCAATTCCTTGCCGGTGCCGCTCGCGCCCAGCAACATCACCGACACATTGGTGTTTGCGACACGTTCGATCGTGCGCGCGACTTTGATCATTTCGGGCGCGGCCGTGATCAACCGGCCCAGCACGCGATTATCCTGCGGCGCCCGTTCGGCCAGTTGGCGGTTCTCCGTCTCCAGCTTTGACACATGCAATGCGCGCCGCACGATCAGGCCAAGCGTGTCGATATCGATCGGCTTCGCATAGAAATCATAAGCGCCATGCTGGATCGCGCGCTGCGCGGATTCGCGCGCTCCATGGCCAGATGCGACGATGACTTTTGTATCGGGCTTCAACGCCATGATCTCGTCAAGCACAGCAAAACCCTCGCTCACGCCATCGGGATCTGGCGGCAGACCGAGATCGAGCGTGACGACGCTGGGTCCCTCGGACCGCAGCAGCGCAATCGCGGTCTGGCGATCGCCAGCGACAAACACTTCGAAATCCTCATAGGCCCATTTCAATTGCGCCTGCAGGCCTGGATCGTCTTCAACGATGAGCAGCTTTGGCAGCGGATGGGCCAGCCGGTCTGATTGTATCGACGTCATGATGCGGCTGCTTTCGTCGCGGGCAGAAGGGCGTGGGTTTCAAGGAGTGGTGTTTGGAGGGCTGGCGTTTCGGGCGCTGGCGTTTCGAGCGTAGGGGCGAGCGGCAGACGCACGGTAAACCGGCTGCCCAGCCCTTCGCGGCTTTCGACATCCAGCCTGCCGCGCATCGCATTGATCAATTCGCGCGCTTCGAATGCGCCGATGCCAAAACCGCCAGGCTTGGTCGATACAAACGGCGTAAACAGGCGGTTGCGCACGAAATCGGCGCTCATTCCGGACCCGCTGTCGACCACTTCGATCAATCCCCACTGGCCATCGTGATCGCTGTGTACGCGGGTGTTGAGATACACGCCCAGCGCATTGTCGGTGGCATCAAGCGCGTTTTGCACCAGATGGCTGAGCACCTGATCGAGGATTTCGCGCGAAGCCAGCACACGGCACGGGTCCACATCGGTCGCAAAGACCTGTTCGCGGCCGATCGCCGCATTGGCCCGCGCGGCCACCGCGCCCACGATTTCGCCAACATCGGTCGGTTCGCTTACCGGTATCGCACCCGCGCCATAGCGTGACAGGCGCGCGATCAGCGCGTTGAGTTTATCCGCGGCATTGCGCAACGTGACCAGCATGTCGCGGCGAAACG
>JAYTHT010000510.1:0-3164 GCA_043732365.1 Novosphingobium sp.
TCAACAAAGACGAAGACGCGCCGATTTTCCAGGTCGCCGACATCGGTCTGGTCGCCGACTTGTTCACCGCCGTGCCGGATCTCGCCAGTAAGCTTTGAGTTGTTTGGGTGCGAAACTCGCAAAAGAGCGGGTTTCAAAGTCGGTCCCGGCCGGCTTCCCCGGGACAAGGCAATCTCGTCCACAATGCTGATGCGATGGAGACGGTGCTGGTGGGGGCAGGAACCGCGTTGGTGGTGCTGGTCGTGCTCGACCTGACGCAGACCACGCACAGTTTGAGCCGCAATTTTCCCGGATCGGCGCGACTGCGCTGATTTTTTTTGAAAGCTTGCGGCCGTTTTCGCGATCCTATCTGGTCGATGGCGATCTCGACGGCCGGCCGTTCAGCCACGAAGAGCGCGACCTGGTCTATGCCCGCGCGCATGGCGCCGTTGACGCCCATCCGTTCGGCACCGAACTCGACGTCTATTCCAGTGAATACGATGGCTGGCGCATTCGATGCTGCCCAACCCCGCCGCCGATGCGGCGATGCGCGTGATGGCCGGGTCCAGCCAATGCGCGGTGCCGTATTCGGCGTCGCGCCTGAATGTTTCGGCGATGAGCTTTGGCGCGCTGGGCGGGCGCGAGATCGAGGCGCTGAATATGGGGGCCAGGCTGGTGCAATGCGGCGCGCGCATTCATGTTTTCGATCGGGTGCATTCAATCACTCAAATGCCATACCGGGCTGTGCCCGACCGGCATCGCGACCCAGTCGGCGGCGCGCCAGCGCGGGCTGGTTGTCGATGAAAAGGCAGAACGAGTAGCGCGGTTTCACAATGCGACGATCCGCGCGCTGCACGAAATCATTGTTGCCAGCGGGCTCGACAGCCCGTCGGATTTACGCCCATTCCATTTGCGCCAGCGCATCAATACCGCAGAAATGCGGCAGTTGGACGAAATTTACAGGTTTGCGCGGGCGGGCGAATTGATCGAGGGCATGGATGATCCGACTCTGGCGCGGTGGTGGAATGCAGCCAGCGCAGACACGTTCCGCCGGGTCGATGCTGACCGGCTTAGTCCGTATTGACTGGCACAGGAGCATTAGCCACCCGTCACCCCCAGCACAGCGAGCGTAAGCGCCTCGATCCCGGTGCGGATCGCGATGGTGTGATCGGGCGCAAAGAACGGCGAATGGTTGACCGGTAGCGGTTTGCGCTCTGCCTTGTAGCGGTCGATCGTGGCCTGGGTGTCGCCGCCGATCGACATATAGACCGAATGTGTCATCCCGGCGGTGACCAGTTCGGAATAATCCTCGCTTGCGGTCCAGCCGGGCGCCGACACCGGCACCAGCGTGACTTTTTCGAGCCCAAGCCCGGCTTTCAATCGCGCGGCTGTGTCGGCCGCCAGCGCGGGATCGTTGATGACCGGGCTGGCGGTGAACGTGTGGCGGATTTCGGGGGCGGGGGCGTGGGCCATTTCGGCCTCGGCCCGGGCGGTGCGTTCGACGCCTTCGTTGATAATCTTGCGCACATCGGGATCGTACGAGCGCAGCGTCAATTGCAAGTCGGCATGATCGGAAATGATATTGGACACTGTCCCTGCGTGAAATGCGCCAACGGTGACCACGCCGAATTTCCACGGGTCTTTTTCGCGCGCGATCACGCTTTGCACGTCGGTGACGAAATGCGCGCCCTCGACAATCGGGTCGATGCCGCGATCGGGCATCGACCCATGCGCGCCCACGCCGATAAAGCGGATATTGATGGTATCGACCGCAGACGTCGTGGGGCCCTGCTTGACATGGACCGTACCGGCCAGACCGGCGTCAACATGCGCGGCAAAGCCATAATCGGGTTTGGGAAAGCGCGTGAACAGACCATCGGCCAGCATCGCCGTTGCGCCCGAAACCATTTCTTCGGCCGGTTGTGCCACGAATACCAAAGTGCCGTGCCACTGATCTTTCATCGCGATCAATGCCTCTGCCGTGCCGATCCACCATGCCATGTGGTTGTCGTGGCCACAGGCATGGGTAACGAACGTCTGTGTACCATCTGCGGTGGTCTGTTGCACCCGGCTGGCATATGCGAGCCCGGTTTTTTCCTCGAGCGGCAACGCGTCGATTTCGGTCCGCACCAGCACTACCGGGCCCTTACTTGACCCGGCGCCATTGTGCCACACCGCGACCACGCCGGTGCGCCCGACATGCTCGGTCACGGAAAAGCCCAGTTTGCGCATGCGCGCCGCCAGCAACGCGGCAGTGCGATTTTCCTGAAAACCCAGCTCCGGATGGCTGTGCAGATCGATATACAGTGCGTCCAGATCGGCCCAGTTGTGGTCGATCACCGCATCGATCGCGGTCCTTTGCGATGCCGGATCGGTGGCATGCGCGACAGGCGCCATCAGGGGCAACAGTGCCGCCGCGGTGAGCAACAGGATCTTGGGCATCGGGCAACCTTTTCGCAGCGTATGATGACAACAATGCCAGCGTGCAGTGCCCGGCGTACGGCGTCAACCATGGGCGACTGGGCCAATGCTGCGAGTGGCCACAATCGACGCACAACGTGCAGATGGTGTGATCGCGCAGACTCTCTGCGAGCGGTCTGATGTCAATTTACGCCTATGTGTAACAAATCTGCATCACCAGCCAAGCCCGCAGAAAGCTCATGTTCTTATCAGAAATGCTCGCTCCCGGGGAGGTCTATACGCCGTTAGGCGCATATCCGACCGCACCGCAGCATGACTAGCCACAGGTCATGATCCGAAAAAGTCCGGGGGGACCACGGATTTGACCCAGGTCGCTGGGCCGAAAATAAATAATGAGGGAAACTGCATGAAGAAGCTTCTGTTCAGCACGACGGCACTCGCCCTGGTGGCTCCGCTAACGGCCTATGCTGCCGATGCACCGGCAACCACGGATGCGCCCGTCGCAACTGACATCATCGTGACCGGGACGCGCACTATCGGCACCCGCGCCGCCGACAGCGCCGCCCCGATCCAGTTGGTTGGCTCGGCCGCCATTCAGAACACCGGGCAGCAGGATTTGACGCAAGTCCTGGCCCAGGCGCTTCCCTCGCTGAATTTCAACGCATTCGGCGGTGACACCGCCAACCTGACGTTGTCTGCCGCGCTGCGGGGTATCAGCCCGAACGACACCCTGGTCCTGATCAACGGCAAGCGTCGCCACACCA
>JAYTHT010000511.1:0-3152 GCA_043732365.1 Novosphingobium sp.
GCGCGGTCCATGCCCCAAAGGTTTCGAGCCATCGAATGTGCGCCGATTGGCCGAACTTGGCCAGCGCAAACTCTGTCACCACCCTTTTTGGCGCAAACCAGGGGTGCACTGCAACAAAGGCATTGACCAAACTCTGGACACCCGTTCAGTTTTTGCCAGTTCAAACACACGACTCATAGTTGTGACTGCCGCCCCGCTTACGTTCATGGCCACCTTAGTTGGCAATTTTTGTTTACAGGTGCTCATCGGGCCAGCAGGCATCAACAATGACAAGGGGACAATTCTGGTATGGACCTGATCGCGCGCAAGTTTACGTTCACGCCAATCGAGCCGATTACCAATCAGATTTCCGGCCTGGAAATCACGCCCGATGGCAAATACGCCTATAACACGGCCACGAACGGCGCGCCCGGCAACAAACGGTGCGAGTTCTGGAAATTCGACCTCGCCAGCCTGAAGCTGACCGACAAGGAAGAATTTCATTGCCGGTCGCGCTATACGCCGGGCATGGCGACCGACGGCGCGAAAATCTATATCTATGGCGCAAGCTACGACATCGAAGTTTATGATGCGACCGCACTGAAATACGAAAAGACCTGGGACCTGAGTGCGGACGCGACCATGGCCGGGATGGTCGCATTGCGCTGACCATGCTAGCGGGCGCGGTTACGCCAGCAAGTGTAAGTGTTGTCGGGGCGGGAATTGCGGCGGCAACCGCCGCTCACTGCCTGACAAATCGGGGAATAGCGGTGGCGCGGGGTGCGCCGCCGGCTTCCTTGCGCAACGGTGCGCCTGCGGTGATGTCGGGCGAACAGGCGCAGATCCTGCTGCGCGATGTCTTCGCCGGTCACGCGACGCTGGTCCACGAATTGGACGTGGCTCACCGTATTACGCGCCGGATCGTGCGCTGGGGCAATGACGACGCGCATGTCCTGCCGCATTCGGCGTTGGTGATCGCCTGGGATCGGTTGGGCGCTGCACTGCCGTGTGGGAATACCGGCAAAGGCACACTCAGATTTGCGCTTCCGACCGTTGCGACACCCACCAGTACGCTGTCGCGGTTTGGCCAGCGCGAGGCAGCGGCCACGCCCGTGGTGCTGCAACCGGGCGCCGACTCCCATGCTGCGCTGGTTAAAGCGATCGCGCACGGTTGGCTGTTTTTGATACCTACCGGGGCCTAAGGTGGGACCCAGCGGGGCTGGCTTTTGACCATGGGCGCACAAATTGGTGAAGCGTTGGAGGAAAGCCGATTGGTTGCATCGGCGATCGGCGAGGTCACGATGCGCTTTGAAACTGCGCCGCGGATCCTCGATGACACCGCGATGTCCGATATTTTGACATTGGGCACTTTGACTTTGGGCAGCAGCGCGATCGCGTTCGATCCGATCTGCGGCGATGGCGTGGCGACAGCGGTGCGCGGTGGCATTCTGGCGCCGGCGGTCGCGGCCGAAATGATTGCGGATACCGGGCTGGATCGTGCGGCACTGATCGGACATTACCGCGCGGTGCTGATTGCTGCGATGCGCCGCCACCTTGCCGTTTCATCCCCGTTTTACGAACGTGGCGGGAAGGGGCCATGGTGGGCGAGCAAGCCGAAGCCATGGCGCACGGCCATGCCTGGCGGGTCTACGCATGGTGCTGCCCGACGCGACGATCCTGATCATCACGCACAAGCCTGCGCTGGCCGATCTGGCCGATATGGTCATCACGCTTGGCAATGGCCGCGCGCAGACCGTGACCAGGCGTTAGGCAGATGCGCATTGCCATGATCGACAGTGGTGTTTTCCCCGCGCATTCGCATATTCTGACCGGGCGATTGCTGCGCGGTATCGCAGTCGCCGCCGATGGCACGATCGATGATGGCCCGGACGCGGCGATCGACCGGTTGGGCCATGGTACGGCGGTGACGGCCGCGATCCAGGAACTGGCGCCCGATGCAGAAATCCTGCCGATCAGGGTGTTTCGCGAAAGTTTGCGCGCCAGCGCGCGCGTTGACCGAGGCGATCATCTGGGCGGCGGGTGAGGGCGCGGATGTGATCAATTGCAGCCTGAGTACGACCAATCCCGCGAATGCAGCGCTGTTTGCTGACGCGGTGGTCATGGCAGGCCTCGCGCAAGTCGTCGCGCCATTGGCTGGCCCTGACGATGCGCCATGCTGGCCGGGGCAATGTATTGGCGTGGTCCGCGTCGGGCTGGATTGGGATTTGCCACGCGGGGTCGTGGAATTGCGCGATGGCCTGCACTATGCCTCGGGCTATCCCCGCCCGATCCCCGGCGTCGAACAGCGCCGCAACCTGCACGGCATCAGCTTTGCCACAGCGCAAGTCATTAGGCTGATCGCGACAGGCCGGCTGCGCTGGGGTCCAGGTGAGTTGTCACCCGGTTCCCATGTCAAATTGATGTCCTGAAACCAAAAAAACGCCCCCCGAGTGTGTGCACGGGGGGCAGCCAGGATGCCGTATTTGTCGAATGCGTTCTGGATTGGCGGTTAAAGCCGGGAAGGGGGCGCGAACCCATCCCGGCTGGCAACCATCAGTATTTGTAACCAAGCTTGATGCCAAAAAACTGCGGCTTGATTGGATAGCTGCGCGACGAATTGGCGCAAAGCTGGATCGAGCAGAACGTGTTTTTCGACAGGATCCCGCGTTTGTCGAATGCGTTCTGGATGAACCCTTCGAGGGTCCATTTGTCTTTCTTGATCCCGGTCGAAAAGTCTGCGCTGGCAAAGCCTGCAGTATCGCCCAGCAACGCATCGTTCAGCGCAAGTACGTCCGATGTGCTCGACGACTGATAGAACAGTGTGCCCTGCACGAAAGCCTCCAGACCGCTGACCTGAAAGCCATACCGCGCGGTTGACTGCACTTTCAAGCGCGGTTGGCGAGGCAGGCGCGTGCCTTTGGGTGCGGCAATGTCCGCAGGGTTGGGGCAACTGGTCAACTGTGTGTAATAATGATTACCGGCATTCAGGTTGCAGATATCCTTTGCCAGCGCGGCATCGTTATAGGCGCCCGACGCCGAAAGGACCAGATTGCCCAGCCGCCATTCGGCATCAAGCTCCGTGCCATAGACACGCGCTTCACCGGCGTTGAGAGTCAGCGTTGACCCCTGGGTGTTGGGCACGACCACGCCGAACTGCATATCTTTCCACTTTT
>JAYTHT010000512.1:0-3149 GCA_043732365.1 Novosphingobium sp.
GCCACATCCACCCCATCGCGAACATGGCTGTTGAAATCGCAATACGGGCACTTGGCCAGGCAAAACGGCCAATGAATATAAAGCGCGAGGGGTTCCATAATCAGAACCTAACCCGCAAACACCGCCGCGACCAGCTTTGCAAAAGCATCGGCGCGATGGCTGATCGCATGCTTGTGCGCCGGATCGAGCTCTGCAAACGTCAGCGTATCGCCGCGCGGCACAAACACCGGATCATACCCAAACCCCAGCGTCCCGCGCGGCGGCCAGGTCAGGGCCCCGTCGATGCGCCCCTCGAATACCGCGTCACTGCCATCAGGCCACGCGAGCGCCAACACGCAGGAAAACCAGCCGTCGCGCGACACATCTGCGCCAAGCTCTGCCAGTTTACCTTCGACTTTGCCCATCGCCAGATACCAGTCGCGCCCCGGCCCGCCTTCGTACGGCGCCGCCTGTGCCCAATCGGCCGTATAAACCCCCGGCGCGCCGCCCAGCGCGACGACTGACAGCCCGGAATCATCGGCCAGCGCGGGCAATTGTGCGGCCTGCGCCGCGGCATGCGCCTTGATCAGCGCGTTTTCGGCAAATGTCGTGCCGGTCTCGTCCGGCTCGGGCAGGCCAAGCTCCCCCGCCGACACGCAATCCATCTCATAAGGCGCGAGCAACGCGCGAATTTCGCGCAATTTGCCTGCGTTATGCGTGGCGATAACCAGCTTGCCGGGCGCCAATCGGGCCATGGAGATCAGCGACCGACCGCAGCGTCCTGCGCCGCAAAGATCTGCGCGCAGCCGATCCGCGACAGGCGCAGCAGGCTCAACAGGCCTTCCTCGTCATACGTCGCGCCTTCGGCGGTGGCCTGTACTTCGGCGATATGGCCGCCTTCGATCAGCACGAAATTGGCGTCGGCATCGGCGCTGCTGTCCTCGATATAATCAAGGTCGAGCACCGGGTTGCCGCCAACGATACCGCATGAGATCGCGGCGACTTTGCGCGGCAACGGGTCTTCTTTAATCAGGCCCTGTGCCATCAATTTGTCCACCGCGAGGCGTAAGGCGACCCACGCGCCCGAAATCGACGCGGTACGCGTGCCGCCATCGGCCTGGATTACATCGCAATCGAGCGTGATCTGGCGCTCACCCAGTTTTTTCAGGTCGGTCACCGCGCGCAAGCTGCGCCCGATCAACCGCTGAATTTCCTGCGTGCGGCCCGATTGTTTGCCTTTGGCGGCTTCGCGGCTGCTGCGCGTGTGCGTTGCGCGGGGCAACATCGAATATTCCGCCGTCACCCAGCCTTCGCCTTTGCCGCGCATGAACGGCGGCACGCGTTCCTCGACCGAGGCGGTGACCAGCACTTTGGTATCGCCAAAGCTGATCAACACCGAACCTTCGGCATGTTTGGTGAAACCGGTTTCGATAGTGATCGCACGCATTTCATCAGCGGCACGGTCCGAAGCTCGCATGGATTTGGTCCTTACAGATATTTGCGCCGCGTGTGGCCCATTGGCGCCTGTATCGCAAGGCTTGTTCCTGCTCTAAACTGGCGCAATGACAGCAGGCCCAACTCTGATCGAATTATCGGTCCGCGCGCGCGACATTTTCCGCTTGGTCGTAGAGGGCTACATCAACACGGGCCTGCCGGTCGGATCAAAAACGCTGGCCGGCAATGGCGGGGTCAATCTGTCGCCCGCCTCGATCCGGTCGGTGTTGCAGGAATTGCAGGATGCGGGGCTGTTGTCGGCGGCGCACACCAGCGCGGGGCGGATGCCGACCGAAATCGGGCTGCGGCTGTTTGTCGATGGCATCATGCAAGTGGCCGAGCCGTCGCTGGCCGAACGCAATCAGATCGAGCGGGGATTGGCGCATGGCGGGACAATCGAATCGGCGCTGGCCGCCGCAAGCGCGGCGCTGTCCGAATTGTCGGCCGGGGCAGGTGTCGTGATGGTGCCCCGGCGCGAGCCCTTGTTGTTGCAGATCAGTTTTGTCACGTTGACCACGCATCGCGCGCTCGTCGTGCTGGTCGCAGAAGACGGCGGGATCGAAAACCGCGTGGTCGAACTGCCCGAACCGGTCATGCCCGGCGTGTTGGAGGCGGCGGGCAATTACCTGACCGCGCGGCTGACCGGGCGCACGCTGGCAGAGGCGGCGCAGGGCATCGCGCATGAAATCGCCAGTGGAAAAAGCGCGCTCGATACCGCCAGCGCCGATCTGGTGCGCCGCGGCCTGGCGATCTGGAGTCGCGATTCGACGCAACGCCCGGTCCTGGTTGTGCGCGGGCAGGCCAATTTGCTGGACGATGCGGCGGTCCAGGATCTGGAGCGGGTGCGGCAATTGCTCGATGAACTGGAAAGCGTCGAATCGATTGCGCAAGTGCTCGATGCCGCGCGCGTGGCGCAGGCGACGCGCATTTTCATCGGCAGTGAAAACCGCCTGATGTCATTATCCGGGTCGGCCGTGATCGCCACGCCATGGCGCGACAACGATGGCCGCGTGGTCGGTGTGGTCGGGGTGATCGGGCCGACACGGTTGAATTATGCGCGCGTTGTCCCCATGGTAGATTTCACGGCTCAATCGTTGAGCAAACTTATTGGCCAAGACGGATTTTCACGACCATGAACGATATTGATCGCCGCTCCAATGATTCTGAAGTTGCTGCGGAACTGGAAGGCGTACCCGCCGAAATGATCGATGACACCAGCAATTCAGCGGACGCAGACGTGGTCCGCCAGGATCTGGCCCGCCTGTCGAACGAAGTCGATACCGCGCGCCAGGATGTCCTGTATGCCAAGGCCGAAACGCAGAATGTGCGCCGGCGCCTGGAAAAAGACATTGCCGACGCGCGCACGTATGCCGCGACGTCCTTTGCGCGGGATATCCTGTCGGTCGCCGACAATCTGGCGCGCGCTCTTGAAACCATTCCCGCCGATCTGCGCGGTGATGAAAAATTCAAGAATCTTGTCGCCGGGCTCGAAGCCACCGGGCGCGAAATCGAAAAAGTGTTTGCCAGCCACGGCATCACGCGCATCGCCGCCAAAGGCATGCCGCTCGACCCGCATCAGCATCAGGCGATGATCGAAATACCATCAACCGATGTCGAACCCGGCACCGTGTTGCAGGAATTGCAAGCCGGCTACATGATCAAGGATCGCCTGTTGC
>JAYTHT010000513.1:0-3140 GCA_043732365.1 Novosphingobium sp.
TTGAACACCCGTGATCCTGCGCTCGATTTCAGCCATCTGGATCGCATGGCCGAAACGCTGTGGTGTGAAACCGAAACGGTTGTTGTCTAAATCGGCTTATCGCTGAAATGGTTCGCTGTTGGCGGCAAGGGCGGCGATGGCGGCGTGATACTCTGCCTCAAACTGGGCGACACGGTTGGCGACGCTTTCGACCGATTTGATCGCACCAATGCCCTGGCCCGAACCCCAGATATCTTTCCACGCTTTGGCTTCGGAATTCCCGCCCGATCCGAAATTCATTTTCGACGGGTCGCTTTGCGGCAACTGATCGGGATCGAGCCCGGCGTTGACGATCGACGATCGCAGATAATTGCCATGCACCCCGGTAAACAGGTTCGAATAAACGATGTCGTCGGCGCCCGATGCGACGATTGCCTGTTTGTAACTGTCGATCGCGCGCGCCTCGTCAGTGGCGATCCAGGCCGATCCGATATAGGCAAAATCGGCGCCAAGCGCCTGCGCCGCCAGGATTGACCGACCGTGCCCGATTGCGCCCGACAGCGCGACCAGCCCGTCAAACCACGACCGGATTTCCTGCATCAGCGCAAATGGCGATTGCGCCCCGGCATGTCCGCCTGCGCCCGCCGCGACCGGGACCAGGCCATCGGCGCCCTTTTCAATCGCCTTGCGCGCAAAGCGATTGTTGATCACATCGTGCAACACGATCCCGCCCCAACTGTGCGCCGCCTGATAGACATCTTCACGCGCGCCGAGCGAAGTGATCAACAGCGGCACTTGCCATTTGCCGCATAGCGCGATGTCCTGTTCCAACCGGTTGTTGGTTTTGTGCACGATCTGGTTGACTGCAAATGGTGCCGCCGGGCGATCGGGGTTGGCGCGGTTGTACGTGGCCAATTCTTCGGTGATCTGGTGCAGCCATTCGTCCAGCTGGCTGATCGGGCGCGCGTTGAGCGATGGAAAGCTGCCAACCACGCCCGCCTTGCATTGCGCAATCACCAGTTCGGGCCCGGAAATGATAAACAGCGGCGAGGCAATCACCGGCAGGCGCAAATTGGCAAACAACTGGGGAAGCGGCATCGGTTTTGTCTTTCGTCACGCGATTTAAACGGTCGGTTAAATGCAGTCGCTAGCGGTTCGGGCCGCGCTTTGTCAAATGTTTGGGAGGCGCCCTATTACACGGATAGGTCACACGGATGGCAAGATTGCCTCGATGCCATAGACCCGCGCGGCGGTTCCAGCGAAAAGCGCGCGCTTTTCTGCGGCCGATGCCCCGGATGACAGGCGTTTGAACGTATTCCACACCGTGGCGTAATCTGCACCCCAGCGATCGACCGGAAAATTGCTTTCGAACATCGCGCGTTCGGGGCCGAATGCCTCGATACAGGTTTCAATATATGGGCGCCACATCGTCGCCAGCGCCTGCGAACCGGTGCCCAGCGCAGGACCCTGGTCGGGCATGCCGCAAAATGCCATGGCCAGTCCGCCCAGCTTTACGCAGACATTGGGCAGTTCGCCCAACGCGCGGATTTTCGTGCGCCAAATGTCAAACCGTTCGGACAATTTGCCGTGATAGCTGGCGATATTGAGCGGCGTGCCGCAATGGTCGAGCACGATCGGCTGATCCGGAAACGCGCGGGCGAGTGCAATCACATCGTCCAGTTGCGGTTCCAGCAACCAGGCGTCGAACGTCAGGCCCAATTGGCCCAGATGGCGAAATCCGGCGCGGAATGCGGGATCCAGATACAGCCCGGCGGGCGCATGGAACGGCGGCCCGAGCACCGCAGGGTCGGCATCCCATGCCGCCGCGTGGCGGATGCCGCGAAACCGGGGTGATGCGGCGATCAGCGCCTCTAAAACGTCACGCGCGGCATCCCCGGCGGTCAGGTCGGCATGGCCAATGATCGCGGCGCATGGGCGATAATCGCCGTACAGACCACTGGCCCCTTGCGCGGCGACCCCATTGGCAAATTCGACTTCGCCGATCGATTTGAACGCGGGATCGCGGTCGCCGCTGTAAAACGCGCCGCATTCCATGAACACCGTGCCGATCACATTGTGCCCGGTGGTCACATCGGCGTGCAGTTGATCGAATGTGTAATACGGCGACAGCGCAATGGCGCTGATGAAGGCATGCTGCGGTTCGGGAAAGTGAGGCAGCAGCGGCCGCAAATCCCACAAATGGTGATGCGGATCGATGATCGGCAGGTCGGGTTCAAGAATCGGTTCAGGCATGGTCACTCCCGCGATGGCCGTTGGGGCCTTGGCGGGACTATGGCTGAAACACGATCGCTCGCAAGTCGTTTAAACAGGCGATTGAACGGGGCGGGATTGCCACACGCGCTCGTGCTGGTCCCGCCCGGTCACTTATTCGCGCGCGGCGTTTGCCGCTGACAGAATGGCGCGCACGCTGGCGGTCGCGACGTCTTCGTCAATGCCGACGCCCCAAACGATCTTGCCTTCTGGGGTAACGCATTCGACATAGGCCGCCGCGCGCGCATCGCTGCCGCCGGTCAATGCGTGTTCGGAATAATCGCGGACGTCGATGGCGATGCCAAATCCGTCGCGCAAGGTGGCCACGACCGACGAGATCAGGCCGTTGCCGCGCCCGCTGACCGACTGGATTTTGCCCGCGACCGCGATTTTGCCCGCAAACACGCGGGTACCATCGTGCGCTTTGGCTTCTTCGTAATCAACCAGTTGCAAATGCTGCGGTTCGTCCAGGCGATAGGCGCGGCGGAACACCGCCCAGATATCTTCGGCATGCAATTCGCGGCCCAATTCGTCGGCCAGCGCCTGCACATGGCGGCTGAAATCGGCCTGCATTTTCTTGGGCAGTTTCAGCCCCTGATCTTGTTCGATCACCCACGCAAAGCCGCCTTTGCCGCTTTGCGAATTGACCCGGATCACCGCTTCATAACTGCGACCGAGGTCTGCCGGGTCGATCGGCAAATAGGGTACCGACCACATTTGATCGTTGCGGCGTTCCTGCGCCGAAAAACCTTTCTTGATCGCGTCCTGATGGCTGCCTGAAAACGCGGTGAACACCAGTTCGCCGCCGTACGGATGGCGCTCGGCCACGGGCAACTGGTTGCAATATTCGACCGTCTGGATAACATCATCGATGTCGGAAAAATCCAGTT
>JAYTHT010000514.1:0-3140 GCA_043732365.1 Novosphingobium sp.
GACTTGCCATTGATAATGCCGTTGAAACCTGTGGCCATCGCACCGGGGGTGGTGTTGGTGCCAAAGCCTGCCGATGCCGCATAACCCGGCAGATTATACGATGAATTCGGTGCCCAATACGGACACACGACCCCGGCGGGCAAGTCAACGCCCTGGAAATTCGTATTGGGGCACGATGGCGACAGCGAATATAGCGCGCCCTGTCGTTCATGGTCTGTCTCAGTATACCGCAACGTCAGCTTCGCGGTAAAATCGGTCGATGGTGACCATTTGAAAATGCCGCGCAGCGCCCAATGGTTGTTGGCGCCACGGTTTTTCTGGCCCGGGATGACGTTCTTGATATAGCCATCATCGCGGTCATAAAGGCCCGAGACACGGACATCAAAATTCTTGGCGACCTGACCCGACAGCGCGCCTTCGGCGATGGTTTCGTTAAACCGGCCATAAGTAAGGGACAAAAATCCGTCGGTATTGTCCTTGGGCTGGGCCGAAATGAACTGCACCGCGCCGCCGGTGGCGTTGCGACCAAACAAGGTGCCCTGTGGACCGCGCAAAGCCTCGGTACGCGCAAGATCGAAAATCGGGAACCCGGCTGTCGACATCGATGACGAATAGCTATCGTCCTGATAGACCGCGACCGGCGGTTCCTGTTCATCGCCGTACGAGGTCATCGACACGCCGCGCAAATTGAACACCACTTGCGATGAGGCATATGCGTTATAGCGCAAGTTCGGGATTGCCCGCACCACGTCGGTGGCGTTGGTAATGTTCAGGTCGTGAATCGTCTCCTTGTCGAGCACGGTGATCGCGATCCCAACATCTCTTAACTTTTGTTCGCGGCGCTGCGCGGTCACGACAATGTCGGCTGCCCCACCTGACGAAGCGCCGGTTTGCGCGGTGGCATCTACCGTCGCTGCCGGGATGGTTGCCTGCGCCATTGAGAGGCCGGGGGCAAAGGCCGTGAACGCGGCGCCGGTCAGCAGGCAGGAGACGATCAAGCGGTTCGCCGCAATCCGGTTTGCGCCGAAAATTGGGCGGATTGATCCCGTGTATGGTGCAATTGTCATGGATAGCTCCCCTTCGCCATCTGAATACCGTCACTGACAGCCGCGCGCGCCGCGCTCCCCTGTTTGCAAACGGTGCCTCATGTCTGGCCATCCGGCAAGCGCACCGGTCCATCCTTTCTGATCGGCGTAAACCTTGCGGAAATCTGCAAATTTTCGGATAAACTGTCTTAAAACAGATATTTGAAGGCATTTTGCGGTCGCATCAGAGGATGAAATTCACCTGTCGTGACAATAAATTTATTTTCCTGACGATTTTATTTGACCGGCAAGGCGTGCAATCGGGCAACACAAGTGCGATGCAGGCTGCGCGGCCCTGTATGGGGCCATCGACAAATTTAACTGCCTATTATCACACGAAGAATGGCAGCGTTTCGGGACGCCGTGCGCGCGCTGCCTTGGTGTCTGCCAGTCAGCCAAGACTACCCTGATAATTAAGCAGGACTGATATTTGGCATTAGTATTTCCTATGGGAAAACAGTCATTGGCGTGGCCCGCGCGGCGGTGGCATATATGGGGCGAATTGGCGGGTTTTGATCTTGCTCAATCCAGCCTGAAACAGAATGGCCTAAAGGGGCGTACATGAAGACGACAGCGCGTGTGGTTGTGATCGGTGGCGGAGTGGTTGGCGTCAGCACGCTGTACCATCTGGCAAAGCTTGGCTGGTCCGATGTCGCGTTGATCGAACGCAAGGAATTGACCTCGGGCTCGACGTGGCATGCGGCGGGTCTGTTGCCGCTGTTCAACCTGAGCTATTCAGTGGGCAAGCTGCACCAGTATTCGGTCGAGCTGTACCCCAGCCTCGAAGCCGAAACCGGACTGAGTGTCGGCTTTTCCAACGTGTCGAACATCCGCCTGGCGACCAGCCAGGACCGCATGGACGAATACCGTTATTATGCCGGTGTGGCCAAGACCATCGGCGTCGAAGTCAACTGGTTGACGCCCGAGGACGTGAAGGCGATCTGGCCGCTGGCCGATGTCACCGGCGTGCTCGGCGCGATCCAGCATCCGGCGGATGGCTATATTCAGCCGGCCGATCTGACTCAGGCGCTGGCCAAAGGTGCGCGTCAGCTTGGCGCGACGATCTATCGCAACACTACGGTCACCGGGATTACCCAACTGGCGAGCGGCGAATGGCTGGTCGCAACCGACCAGGGCGACATCACTTGTGAACACGTCGTTTCGGCAACGGGCAACTTTGCGCGCCAGACCGGCGAAATGGTCGGGCTCGACGTGCCGGTGGTCCCGGTCGAACACCAGTACATCGTCACTGAACAGCATCCGGCGATCATGGAGCGCAAGCGGCAGGGCCTGCCCGAAATGGGCGTGTTGCGCGAATCCGATGCCAGCTGGTATATGCGTGAAGAGGCTGGCGGATTGCTGCTCGGGCCTTACGAAGTCGGTGCGCCAGCGTGTTATGTCAAAGGCCCGGCGGCAAACAGCGAATACGAATTGTTCCCCGACGCGCTCGATCGGCTGGAGCCGTATATCCTGTCGGCGATGGCCCGGGTGCCTGCGTTTGGTGAAGTCGGCGTCAAGAAAGTCTATAACGGCGCGATCGCCTATACCCCCGATGGGTCGCCGATCGTCGGGCCAGCGTGGGACAAGAAAAACTTCTGGCTGAACGAAGGCCATTCGTTCGGGATTACCGCTGCTGGCGGTGCTGGCTGGCAGCTGGCGCACTGGATCGTCAATGGCGAACCGACGATCGACATGATGGGCGTCGATCCGCGTCGGTTTGGCGATTATGCGGGCGAAGGCTATCTGATCGAAAAGAACGAAGAAGCTTATGCCAAAGTCTTTGCGATCCACTATCCCGATGAAGAGCGCGAGGCTGGCCGCGCGCTGCGCCGTACGCCGTGTTATGACCGGATGAAAGATCTGGGCGCGGTCTTTGGGTCGGTGTTTGGCTGGGAACGTCCCAACTGGTTTGCGCCACAGGGCTATGAACTGACTACGGCCGACCTCGACAAAGCCAATACGATCATGAACGACAATCACCCGGTCGTGGCGGGTGAAACGATCCGCGAAAAATGGTCGTTCCGCCGTTCGAACTATTTCGAATTCGTTGGCGCC
>JAYTHT010000515.1:0-10299 GCA_043732365.1 Novosphingobium sp.
ATGCGCGGCCAGATGGGGCGCCAGCGCCGGGTCCATGCCGTGCAACCCCACATCGGCGCCCGCGTTTTGCGCCAGCGGCAGCATGATCGCGCAATCGGATGGCACAACCATCCGGCAGGCGCGCCGGGCAATATCGGCCGGCGCCGCGCCGGGAATGCGCAACAACGTGACCATGATCGCC
The DNA here is from genome assembly GCA_043732365.1 of Novosphingobium sp. Classification (GTDB taxonomy): domain Bacteria; phylum Pseudomonadota; class Alphaproteobacteria; order Sphingomonadales; family Sphingomonadaceae; genus Novosphingobium. The sequence continues at coordinate 182 of JAYTHT010000515.1, forward strand.
GCCTCGCGCCGGTCGATCGCGGACGGCGTTTTGGCAAACAGCGCGGCGGCGCCGGCCGCGACGCCCTGCGTTTCCCCGCGAAACGGTGCAAGATTGAAATATGCCTCCAGGATTTGCGGTTTGGTCCAGCGGCGTTCGATTGCCCAGGCCGCGCGCATCTGGCGCAATTTGTTCCACGTGGAGCGGTGCCCGGGGCGGCCAATGCCGGGCCACATAAATCCGGCCAGTTGCATGGTCACGGTCGACGCGCCGCGCGCATGATGCCCAGCCAACCGGTCGCGCATGGCGCCCGCCGTGGCCAGCCAATCGACTCCGCCGTGATAGGCAAAGCGCCGGTCTTCGGTAGCGATCAGCGCCTGAACCAGCGCCGGGCTGACGTTCGCACGCCGCGCCCAGCCCAGCCGTCGCACAGTGTAATCGACGCGCGCCTCGTCCAGCAGGCGACCATGGCGATCGTACAACCACGCCTCGCTTGGCGCCCATTGCCCGCGAAACACGGAAAATTCGGGCACCGCAGGCGGCATCGTGCGCCATTCGAGCAGGCCGAGCAGGCCGAGCACCGGGCCAAGCCCCAATGCCGCCAGACCGAACGCTGTACGCCGCCGGGTTACCTGGCCCATACCGTGACCGGGGCGATCGGCAGCGCGGCATGCATCGCGGGGGCATACATCGCCTCGACGCGCGCGGGCGGCAGGGTGAATTGTCCGGCGCTGTTCAACCGCAGCGTATATTCGATCACGGTATGCCCCTGGGGTAGCCAGTCGAAATAGGCGCGCCAGGTGGCACGCCCGCTTTCGACCCAGGCGGGCGCGGCGCCCTCGGCTTTGCTGGCCTGTTGCAACAATTGCGATTGCCCGCCCAGGTTCGACATGACCACCGCCCCTGGCGGCAGCGGATCGCTCAATGCCACCCACGTGCGCCCGACATCGGCATCGATTTCCAGATGTACGCGGACCACATCGCCCTGGCTCAATCGTCCCGGTTGCCGCGCCGACGCCACGCTGACGCTGCGCGCCATATGATATCCAGCAAACAGCGGCGATTTCAGCGGGACCGCCGCGCGGATACTGACGATCGCCCATGGTTCCTGTCCGCCGGTTTGAGTCAAAGTCAGCGCCCCTGTCACCAGCGGCAGGCGCAGCGGCGCGGTATCGCCCTGGCGCGGCCATGCCACATCGGCGACATGCCCGCCGAGCGCCAGATGGGTCGTGCCCGCAATCGCGCTGGCCGGATAGGTGGCGGCAAAGTGCCGCGTGACCACTGTGCCCCAGGCATTGGCCGGGGTCGTTTCCCACGCGCCGTGCAATTGCCGTGCCGCGACCCCGGCCATCATCCGTGGCACTTCTGCGGCCCAGTCGGCCCGGCCGATCACCGCGTCAAGCGCGCGGATCGCCATTTCGTCGGCCCCGACCATCATCCACCACGGCGCGCGCGTGCTATCGACTAGGTCGAGCCGCGTGCCGCTATACACCAGTCGGCGGCGCAATTCGCCCGCTGCCGCGCCGCGCAGCGGCCCGGCATTGGCGATCCCGTTAACCCGGTCCAGAGCCACCATCCAGTCCGCCAATGTGCCGGTCGGCATGTCTGCGGGCACCATGTCGATCCGCGCAACCAGACCCGGATCGGCGGCGCCTGCCCGCGCCAGCGCGGCCAGCGCGGCGATTCGCAAGGGCCGTTCATCGACGTGATAGGGCCGATCGTGATGGAGCTGGCCTGTCACCACGCGCTGCAACGCCGTGATCATTTTCGCGCGCGCGTCCGCTGGCAAAGCCAGCCCGGTCGCGCTCGTCATGGCGAGGACATAGGCCGTCAATTCAGGCGACCCCACTTGTCCGGCGTCGGGCCAGTAGCGCGCCAGCCCGTCACTATCGAGATATGTCGGCAGCGTCGCGGCAAGCACGTTCCAGCCCGCCGTATCGCCATTGGCGACGATCCGCGACAGCCGCTGTTCCAGGCAATTGTACGGATAAACGGTCATATAACGGCGCACGCCGTCCAATGGCGCGGCCAAAGTATCGCTCAGATCGACAGTCACCGTCCCTCCGGGCAGCGCGCCGGGTGGAATGGCGATCATCGGCGGCGGATCGCCGACGCGCATCAACGTGGCCATTACAACTTCTTCGGGGACGGCCGGAATAACCGCCTGCCGCGCGGTTACGCTGTCACGCGCGCGCCCGCTTTGCGCTTTCAAGGTCCAGGTCAGCGGTCCGGCATAGGCCGGTGCATTCAGGCCCCAGCGCACCCGCCCGGCACCGCCTGCGGGCAGCGTCAGAGTCAGCGGCCCGGCATGGACGATCGCCGGGCTGATCGTTGGCTGCGCGGTCACGGTCATCGGGTGGTCGGACCCGTTGCGCAAAGTAAACACCGCGTCATAGCGGTCGCCGGTGCGCACGATGTCGGGCAGGCCGGGAAAGATTGACAGGTCTTGCGCCGTGCGCACGCTGGCCTGCCCGGTGCCAAACAGCCCGTCGTCTTCGGTCGCGACAGCGACAATGCGAAACCGCGACAACGCATCGGACAGTGGCACATCGACACGCGCAGTGCCGTCAGCGTTCAGCGGCACATGGCCGCGCCACAACACCACCGGTTGGAAATTTTCGCGATTGACGCCCGACGCGTCACCCCCGCCGCCGCCGATTGCGACGGCCTTGCGCCCGTAATGGCGTTTCCCCACGACTTGCATTTGCGCCGTGGAGGTCACCACTTCCAGACTGCGTTCGCCCATCATCGCGGTCAACACGTCCCAGCTCGGGTTGGGCATCAATTGCAACAGCGCCTCGTCCACCGCGACCAGCGTCACGTCGGCAGTGGTCGCCGGGCTGCCGTCGGGGCGCTTGACCGCCAGCGTGACATGCATCGTGTCGCGCACGTGGTACCGCGCCTGATCCGCGCTGACACTGACCGCCAGCCGGTGCGCATCCCACCCGACCCGGACTTGCGCCATGCCCAGTCGATAGCTCGGTTTGGCCAGATCGACCGTTGCGGTCGGCGGGGCCGTTTCGGGCGCCAGCAACTGCCCCACATATGGCACATGCCGGGCCATATCGGACAGCCACATCGCCCAGCCCCCGACTCGCCCGCGCACCGCCAAAACCGAAACAAACACATTGGGCGCATAGGTGCCCGGCATTGGCACCGTGACCACCGGGTCGGTGCCCGACAGCGTTGTGACAAAGCTCGACAACACGCCTTCGCGTTCGACCGTGACCAGCGCGGTGGCTTCGCGGAATGGCATGCGGACCTGGAACCGGGCGTTTTCGCCCGCGCAATATTCGGTCTGTTCGGGGATCACGTCCATGCGATCGCCGTTGTCGCCGCCAAACCACCAGGCGTCTTTGCCCGCCAGCCACACCGTGCGCACCGCGCGGGTTTCGCGCCCTTGTGAGTCGATGACACGCGCGACCGCGATCACTTCGCCTGAAATGCCCGGGACCAATTGGCATTGCGCGCGGCCGGTGGCGTCGCTGCTGGTGGTGCACCCTTGCGCCAGATGCGTGACCTTTTCCTGATTGTCATAAGCATAAAACCCGCCGATCAGGCGGCGGCGCGCGGTAATCGTTTCACGGGTGTACAGGTCGATGTGTACAGCGGCGCCGGCGATGGGTTTGTCGGCCAGGTCGACCACGACCATCTGCAACCTCAAATCATCGGAGCGCATGATCCAGCCATCGGTCCTGATCCCGACTTGCAGGCTGGCGGGGAACAGCCGCAGATAGCGCGACGCGGTCATCGTCTGGCCATTGGCGTCGGGATAATCCATTTCGACGGTCAGGCTGATCGGATGGGTGACCGGGCGATTGACCGCGACATCGGCGCGCGCCGTGCCATCGGCGCCCAGCGTTGCGGGCAATGTCTGCGCATAGGGCAGCGGCGTTTTGCCGTTGCCGGCATCGTCGCCGCCCCCATCGTTGTCTGCACCTTCGTCATCGCCGCGGTTGCCGCCGATCGGGCGCGTACCTTCGGCCACAGCCTCGCCGCCAAACGTATAGGCGTCGTATCCTTTGGGGTTGGGGAACCACGCGCTGAACTGGCTGCGCACGGTTACCGGCAATTGCCCCGCGCCGCCGCCCGACAGATATCCGACAAACAGCGACAGCGGCACGGTGGTTGGCTGCACCAGCGCTTCGGCCGGTCCGGTGATAGTCGCGCGCATCGTCGGCAGGCGGTATTCATCGACGCGGATCGTTTGCCCGGTCTCGATCGTCTTGCCCCCGGTTTCAAAGCTGAGCGCGTAATCGCCCAGCGGTGCGCCGGTTGGCACAGTCCATTCACCATCGCCGCCAGTAGTGCCGTTGATCGTCACGGGCTGGGTAAAGCGTGTGTTCGAACCCTGGTGCGCAAACACCAGCGTGCCCGCAAAACTCTGGCCAAATTTAAACCCGTCACCGATCGGATGGCGCACAATGTGGCGGAAATGCACGGACTCGCCCACGCGCACGAGCGTCCGGTCAAACACCGTATGGATCACATCGCGCGCATCCGCCCGGCCATACGGCATTTCGAAATCATACGGCGAAATGCCCTTGTCCCAACTCGACAGGACGAAACTCATGTCGCCATCGGCCCGCGCCGAGACCATCAACGGATGGTTTGGGTTGCTGTCGTCCTCCGCGCCGGCCCGGCATCCGTCGTTCATCGTTGGCCCGGGCAGTCCGCCGTGCACCGCCATGCGCCCGCTGGCATCGGACGTGCCCGCCGCAAGCTGGCGCCCGTCGCACGAATCGCTGATGCGGATCGCGGCATGGCCCACCGGCTGCCCGGTGGACAATCGGGTGACCCACACCAACGAGCTTTCGCGCCCCCATTTGAAATGCACCGCCATGTCGGTGACGAGCGCGCCTGCCGCAACATAGCGTGGCACATTCCGGCCAAGCAGCGCGGCACCCAGCGCCGGGCTGGCCAGTTCGACGACATGGAACCCTTTGCCGCCAAGCGGGATGCCGATCACTTCGAAATCGTGACCTTTGCCGGGCAGGCCGATTTTCAGCGGCGTTCCGGCTGGCAGAATCGCTTTTTCGCCGGTGTGGTTGATCGTGACCGTGTCGCCGCCGGGTTTGTTGATATATTCGTAATTGTCGTCGTTGGCCTTGGCGACTTTGCGCAGCCATTCGGCGATCATGCGGTCATCGTCGGCAATACGGCTGCTGGTGCCGGCAATCGCGGTAACATGGCCCGCCAGACCGGGCTCGACCGCGCGCACGGTAACCGGCAGCGCATCGCCCTCGTTGGCCTCGATAATCCCGAACGGAGCGGCAAATTTTATCAGCGGCGGCGAGGGGTCGAAATGTACGGGTAGCGGAAAGCGCGCGGCATTGGCCAGCATGCGCCCCGACAGATCGTGGATCGGGCCGGGCAGTACCACATGCGCATCGCTATCGGCGGGAAACGGGCTTGCGAAATTCACCGTGGTCACTTCGGCGGCATTGCGCTCGCCTTCGTCCAGCGTCGCATTGCGCGTGGTGCCATCGGCAAAGGTCAGCCGGATTCCCAGTGCAGACGCGCGATTGATAGCGGACGCAAACACCACTTTCAGCGGCGTCACTGGACTGCATCCTGCTTTGCCATTGATCCGGCTACATTCAAAACGCGCTGCGAACGCCGCGCGCACAGTGAAATCAAACCGCTGATCGTGCCCGGCGGGAACGCCGCGGGGATCGGTGATCTGCGACGGCCAGACCAGCGCCATGTCGTGGTTGGGCGGCAGCGGACGACGACATTTCAGCGCCATGATCGTGTCCAGCGCATGGCCGCCGGAAAGCGGCAGCCCCCCCACCAGCGGAATCCCTGCGCTTTCCAGAAAATTGCGGCGGCGCCAAGTGGTTGCGCCCATGCCGTTCAGCAGTTTTTCGGCGGTTCCCCGGGGCAGGACATCGACCGCCGCCGCTTCGCCGACACCATCGATCGCGCATGACGCATGCGCGATGACCGATCCCGTATCGGCCGGGCCATTGGTCGCGACCAGAAACACCTGGTCTTCATCGATCCCGCCGCCTTCGCCGGGCGCCAGCACTGCGCGGACCGATGGACCGGCGGTGTCGAGCGAAAACGCTTTCATTCCCGCTATGCGCGCGCCTGCCAAAGTGGCCAGCATGTCGCGCAAAGTAACATTGCACTTGGTCGCAGGCGGCAACGGGTGCGCGAATTCCAGCACCCATGTCTGCGCGTCGATCCAGTGTCCTGATCCGGCACCGGGACAATTGCTGGTCGCAGGCGCGGTTGCACCGGAATCGCCCAGCGCGACCATGTTTTGCGAAAAGCGGATGGTAAAACGGTCAATCGTCCCGCTCATCGCGTCCTTGGTGCCGGGCGTTGCCATGACCACTTGCGGCGGCAAATCGCCCCGCGCGGCCAACGGCAGCACCATCAGCAGCGCCAGGCAGCATCTCCACTCCCAGCGCTTGCCCATGCCGTCTCCCAACGATTAGCCTGGACGCATGGAATTACGGCCTGGCGCGAAGCTGGCTTAGCTTGTCTTACCTCGTGATGCGGCGAAAGCTTAAATTGATCGATTGCTGCAAAGATTTAGCGCCCGCTTATTCGCTTTCACGCGCGATTTCGCGCCAGCCGATGTCGCGGCGGCAGAAGCCATCGGCGAAATCGATCGCATCGACCGCACGATAGGCCAGGGCTTGCGCCGCGCGCACGCTGGCGCCGGTTGCCGACACGTTCAATACGCGCCCGCCGCTGGCGCGCAACACGCCCTGATCGCTGCGCACGGTGCCCGCGTGGAACACTTTTGCCCCGGTGGCCTCGGCCAATGCGATGTCGGCGATCATGCCGCCTTTGACCGGTGTGCCGGGATAGCCTTTGGCGGCCAAGACCACTGTCAGCGCGGGTTCCGGCGCAAATTCAGGCGGTGCGATCGCCGCCAGCCGGTAGTCCGCCACCGCCGACAGCACTTCGACCAGGTCACTTTTCAGCCGCAGCATCAGCACCTGGCATTCCGGATCGCCAAACCGGGCGTTGTATTCGATCAATTTCGGGCCTTCGGCTGTCAGCATCAGCCCGGCGTACAACACGCCAGAATACGGCATGCCGGCATCGGCCATCGCTTTGACCGTGGGCGCGATGATCCGGGTGATCGCTTCTTGTTCCAGCGCGGGGGTCAACACGCGCGCGGGGCTATAGGCGCCCATGCCGCCGGTGTTGGGCCCGGTGTCGCCGTCGCCGACGCGCTTGTGGTCTTGTGCCGAGCCAAATGCGACGATCGTTGCGCCATCGGTGAGTGCAAACAGGCTGACCTCTTCGCCGGTCATGAATTCCTCGATCACCACCTCGGCGCCGGCGGCTCCGAATTCGCCCGCGAACATGTCGGTGATCGCCGCGCGCGCGTCATCGGCGGTTTCGGCAATCACCACGCCTTTGCCTGCGGCCAGGCCATCGGCCTTGATCACGACGGGCAGGCCAAAATCGGACAGCGCGGCCAGGGCACCGGCTTCACTGGTGACGCGCAGATATCTGGCAGTCGGAATACCCGCGCGTCCACAAAGATCCTTGGTAAATCCTTTCGACCCTTCCAGCTGCGCGGCGGCTTGTGACGGGCCGAAAACGCTGATCGCGGCAGAGCGCAGGCTGTCGGTCAGGCCATCGACCAGCGGCGCCTCGGGCCCGACCACGACCAGATCGATGCCGTGATCGTTGCAAAACGCTATGACCGCGCCATGATTGGTCATATCGAGCGCGTGGCATTGGGCGTGCCGGGCGATACCCGGATTGCCCGGCGCGGCATGAAGCTTGCCCAGCAACGGGCTTTGCGCCAGTTTCCAGGCGAGCGCGTGTTCGCGTCCACCACCCCCGACCAACAGGATATTCATGAGCAGTCCCTTTGCAAGCGGTGATAGCGAGTCTTCCGGGCTGTTAGCGAGGGAAGTGGCAGGCGACAACGCCCCCGCGCTGTCGATTTCGGAACTATCCCAGCTGTTAAAGCGCACCGTCGAGGATCGGTTCGGCTTTGTGCGCGTGCGCGGGGAACTGTCGGGGGTCAAACGCGCCACCTCCGGCCATCTGTATTGCAGCCTGAAGGACGAAGGCGCGCGGCTCGACGGGGTAATGTGGCGCGGCAGCGTGCAACGGCTGGGATTTGCGCCCGCCGACGGCATCGAAGTAATCGCGACGGGCAAACTGACGACGTATCCGGGCCGATCGAACTATCAGATCGTGATCGAGCGGATGGAGATCGCGGGCGAAGGCGCGCTGCTCGCGCTGCTGGAAAAGACCAAGGCGCGGCTGGCGGCTGAAGGGCTGTTCGACGCCGACCGCAAACGGGCGATCCCGTATCTGCCGCGCGTAATCGGGGTGGTCACGTCGCCGACGGGTGCGGTGATTCGCGACATCCTGCACCGGTTGCGCGATCGCTTTCCCAGCCATGTCGTGGTCTGGCCGGTGCTGGTCCAGGGTTCGGGCGCCGCTGCGCAAATCGCAGCGGCGGTGCGCGGGTTTTCCGATCTTGCACCGGGCGGCGCAAATCTTCCGTCAGGAGGTCTTGCGCGCCCCGATCTGGTGATCGTCGCGCGCGGCGGCGGCTCGATCGAGGATCTGTGGGCATTCAACGAAGAAGCAGTCGTGCGCGCGATTGCCGGGTCGACGATTCCGGTGATCAGCGCAGTCGGCCATGAAACCGATACCACGCTGGCCGATTTTGCCGCCGACCGGCGTGCGCCCACGCCCACTGCTGCGGCGGAAATGGCAGTGCCGGTGCGCGCAGAGCTGGCCGGCGCGATCGCTGAACTGGAGGCACGGCGTCAGCGCGCGATCGGGCGCCATCTTGCGCAAGCGCGCGAACGGCTGGATCAACGCGCCCGCCGTCTGCCGCAACCGCTGGCGTTATTGGCGGCGCAAGCGCAGCGGCTGGATGATTGGGGCGACCGCTTGCGCCGTTCACTTGGCCATCGCACGCAAATCGCCGCCGCATTGCTGGCGCGGCATGCAGGCGCGTTGCGACCGGCGTTGCTCGACGCGCGGCTGCGGCGCGAACGCGAACGGCTGGCCGCCGCGCGGTTGCGGCCAGAAACGCTGGTGCAGCGGATCGGCGCCGCGCGCACGCGGGTCGATGCGCTCGATCGCCTGCGCCGCTCGCTCGATCCAGAGGCGCCGCTGTTGCGCGGATATGTGCTGGTCACCAATGCGGCGGGCAGTGTGATCAAGACGCGCGCCGGGGCCGCCTGTGAAAGCGAACTCATGTTGAAATTCGCCGATGGCCAATTGCCGGTCGTCCCGGCCGGGGGCGAACCCCCGCAATCCAGACCTCCGGCTGCCAAACCGCGCGCGGTGGTGTCCGACATAACCGCGCAACAACCGAAATTGCTTTGATCCGCCAAGCACTTTAAAAGGGTCTGATGCTTATTCCTCCTGGCGGCCGCTTGACGCGGCTTCATTATCTTCCCGGCTCGTTTCGTCAGCTTTCGGCGGGCGACCATGTCTTGTGCGCGGTGACCGGGGTGCAGATCCCGCTCGATGTGTTGCGCTATTGGAATGCCGAGCGGCAAGAGGCTTATGCCAGCTGCGAAATCGCGACAAAGCGCCTGCTAGGGCAAGAATGACCAGCGCGGTCACGCGCCGGACGGTGCTGGCTGGTGCTGCTTGTCTGGCGGCGCGGCCGGCATTTGGCGCGGATGACCGCTTTGGCCTGACCGGGCAAGCCACCCAGGGCGGCTGGCTGCGCGGTCGTGTGCCAGCCGGCACAACGGCCTTGCACCTGGACGACACAGCCGTGCGCTTTGCCGCCGATGGCGCGTTCCTGATCGCGTTCGACCGCGATGCCGGTCTGTCGCCAGTGCTGGCTGCGCAGACGGCGGGCGGCGTCGTGCGCCAAACGCTGGCGATCACGCCGCGCAGCTGGCAGATTCAGCATGTCGACACGCCGATGCACCCATCGGGCATGCCCGACGCCGAATTTGCGCGCCGCCGTGCGGGCGAACTGGCGCAGATCAAGGCCGCGCGGACGCGCGAATCACTCTCGCAGGGCTGGCGTCAGCAGATGGTCCATCCGGCGGCGGGGGCTGTCTCGGGCCGATTCGGCGCGCAGCGCGTGTTTCGCGGGGTCCCGGCGGCGTATCATGCAGGCATGGACATCGCGGCGCCGTCGGGCGCACCGATTTTGGCGCCCGCCGACGGCGTGG
>JAYTHT010000516.1:0-3128 GCA_043732365.1 Novosphingobium sp.
ACCGCATACGGCGCCACATTGGGATGCGCATTGCCCATCCGTTTGGGACTGACCCCCGACACCAGATAATTCAGCGCCTGATTGCCCAGCACGCCGACCATCACATCGAACAGGGCCATGTCGATATGTTGCCCGCGCCCGGTCCGTTCGCGCGCCGCCAGCGCGGCCTGGATCGCGATTACCGAATACAGCCCGGTCATGATGTCGGCAAAGGCGACACCGATCTTTTGCGGCGACCCATCGGCTTCTCCGGTCAGGTCCATGATTCCGGACAGGCCCTGGATGATGAAATCATACCCGGCGCGAGGACCATACGGCCCGTCCTGGCCAAACCCGGTGATCGAACAATAGACCAGCCGCGGATTGAGCGCCGACAGCGACGCATAATCGAGCCCGAATTTGGCCAGACCACCCAGCTTGAAATTTTCGATCACAACATCGGCATCGGCCACCAGATCACGCACCAATTGCTGACCGCCGAGCGTCGCGAAGTCGGCAGTGACCGATCGTTTGCCCCGGTTGGTGGCGTGGTAATACGCCGCATCGTGCGTGCCATCGGCGTATTCGACGAATGGCGGTCCCCAGGTACGCGTGTCATCACCCGCCGCGCTTTCGACTTTGACAACTTCCGCGCCCAGATCCGCCAGAGTCTGCCCCGCCCATGGCCCGGCCAGCACGCGCGCCAGTTCAACCACTTTCAATCCGGCCAGCGGGGCTTCACGCGCCACAGTTAAAACGCCGCGATACCAGTGATTGCGCGGCCCATGATCAGCGCATGGACATCGTGCGTGCCCTCATAAGTGTTGACCGTTTCCAGATTGGCGAGATGGCGCATGACCTGATATTCCTCGGAAATCCCGTTGCCGCCGTGCATGTCGCGCGCCATGCGTGCGATATCGAGCGCCTTGCCGACATTGTTGCGCTTTACGATCGAGACCATTTCCGGCGCGAACTGGCCCTCATCCATCAATCGCCCGACGCGCAAGCTGGCCTGAAAGCCCAGCGCGATATCGGCCATCATGTCGGCCAGCTTTTTCTGATACAGTTGCGTCGCGGCCAGCGGACGGCCGAATTGTTTGCGATCCAACCCATATTGCCGCGCCGCATGCATACAGAATTCCGCCGCGCCCAATGCGCCCCACGAAATGCCATACCGCGCGCGGTTCAGACATCCGAACGGCCCTTTCAAACCCTCGACATGCGGCAACAACGCGTCTTCGCCCAATTCGACATCGTCCATCTGGATCATGCCGGTGATCGATGTGCGCAATGACAGCTTTCCGCCGATCTTGGGCGCAACCAGGCCCTTCATGCCCTTTTCCAGGATAAAGCCCCGGATCGCGCCGCCATGCGCATCGGATTTTGCCCACACGACAAATACATCGGCGATCGGCGCGTTGGAAATCCACGTCTTGGCGCCCGAAATGCGATAGCCGCCGTCGGTCTTGATCGCGCGCGTGGTCATCCCGCCCGGGTCCGATCCGGCATCGGGTTCGGTCAGGCCGAAACAGCCAATCAATTCGCCTTTGGCCAGGCCTGGCAGATACTTGCGCTTCTGGTCTTCCGACCCGTAACTATAGATCGGGAACATCACGAGGCTCGATTGCACGCTCATCATGCTGCGATAGCCGGAATCGATCTTTTCAATCTCACGCGCGATCAGTCCATAGGCCACATATGACGCGCCAACGCCGCCATACATTTCAGGAACCGTCGGCCCGAGCAGGCCCAGCTCGCCCATTTCGCGAAAGATTTCGATATCCGTACGTTCGTCGGACCATGCCGAGATCACGCGCGGCTGCAACTTGTCCTGCGCATAGGCTTTGGCCGCATCGCGGATCATGCGTTCTTCTTCGGTCAATTGCCCGTCGAGGAAAAACGGATCGCTCCAATCGAACCTGGTCATGCCAGCCATTGCACTATGCCTTTGCGATCTGGGCCCCCTTGCAACAATGCGTTTGAGGCGGGACTATGCAATGTCACCTAACGCGCTTCAAAATCGCGGGCAAGCGTCTTGAAATGCAGTTTTGTGGTTGGGGCGGAATGCCGCTACGGCATTTGTCCAGGGCAGCCCTTTTCGTCACCCCGGACTTGATCCGGGTTCCGGTTACGATTGGGAGTGGGTCATGATTTGGCGCAATTGGGATGACACGCGTGAGCAAAGAAACGGTCGAAACTCTGGTGATTGGTGGCGGGCAAGCGGGCGTTGCGACCAGCGAACATCTCGCCTGTCATGGCCTGCCCCATCTGGTCGTTGAACGCGGGCGGATCGCCGAACACTGGCGCAGCCGGCGCTGGGATTCGCTCGTGGCCAATGGGCCAGCATGGCACGACCGTTTTCCCAATCAGGTGTTTGACCAGATCGATCCCGACAGCTTTGCCGGCAAAGAGGATGTGGCCACGTATTTTGAACGTTATGCCCGCGCGATCGCAATGCCGATCCGCACCGGAGTCGCGATCGACCAGCTTACCCGCACTTCTGATGGGCAATTCGTGGCGCAGACCGACGCCGGTGATACGATTATCGCGCGCAATGTCGTGGTCGCCACGGGCCCATTCCAAAATCCGGTGATACCGCCACTGATCCCCGCCAGTGCCGGCATCAACCAGATCCATTCTGCGCACTACAAAAACCCTGCGCAATTGCCGGACGGCGGGGTGCTGGTCATCGGCGCGGGAGCGTCGGGCACGCAAATTGCCGACGAATTGAACCGCGCGGGGCGCCCGACGTGGCTCGCGGTCGGGCCGCATAGCCGCCCGCCGCGCCGGTATCGCGGCCGCGACTTCGTGTGGTGGCTGCGCGTGCTGGGCAAATGGGACGAGACCCCGGCAAAGGCCGGTGGCACGCATGTCACAATCGCCGTCAGCGGCGCAAACGGCGGTCACACGGTCGATTTTCGCGAGATGGCCGTGCGTGGCCTGACTTTGGTTGGCCGCGCGACCGGGTACGCCGACGGCACGCTACAATTTTCCGACGATTTACGTTCCAATATCGTTGCGGGCGATGTCGATTACCTGGCGACTTTGCGCGAAGCTGACGCTTATGCCGCGCGCGAAGGCCTCGATCTGCCGCCAGAGCCCTCGGCGCACGTGATCGGCCCCGATCCTGATTGCCTGACCGATCCGCT
>JAYTHT010000517.1:0-10218 GCA_043732365.1 Novosphingobium sp.
GGGCTGCTGTCGGCGATCCTGGGTGTGGTTGCACTCGCACTCGGCACCGCGACGGCCTGGGGCGTGGTGGTGTGGTTGTTCGGATTTGCGTGGCTGCCCGACTGGCCGCGCATTCTGGGCGTATTAGCGGTGGGACTTGCGCTCGTCATGGCGTTGGCACTGGGCGGGTCGCTATCGGTTTTGCGAACCCGCCCGGCCAAAGTGCTGCGCGAGCTTTAGCTGAACGCGTCGACGTCGCTGGTATATTTCGGATCGGGGCCATAGCCATTGGGCCCGTGCGTACCGTCCAGACACATCAGCACCAGCAGCGCAAACCAGCCCAGAAACGGGATGAAGCCCAGCAGCAACAGCCAGCCGCTGCGATCCTGATCGTGCAACCGGCGTACGGCAACCGCCAGATGCGGCACCAGACTGACCAGTCCGAACACGCCGCCCACCACCCCGGCACCGCCGAACAGCCCGCTCGACGCGAACGCCACACCCTGCTGATAGACAACCTGGTGGCGACCAAACACAATGTTCAACGCCACGAAAACCAGCCAGTAAAACAGCATGAACGACCAATATTCGCGCCGCCGCGATCGGCCGGTGAATTCCGCATAACGGCGATAAGGCATCAACATCCAGGTCAACATAGCGAAAACTCCGTTCAACCGAACACATTAACGTTATAGGGATCGCGCGGATCGGGGCCACACCGGTTGGCCCCACGCGTGCCTTCCAAACACATGAAAATCAGCACGATCAGGCCGCCAAGATAAGGAATGAGGGCCAGCAGCACCATCCAGCCTGGTCCCCTTGTCGCATCGCGGAACGCCCGCTGAATTCGGGATAACGCCGGAAAGGCATGATCATCGATTCCATCGGATTTTCCCCCAAATTGCGCGACCGCAATCGCACCCCCCGCTCTATTTAGGCCATGATCGCCCGGATTGGGCAAGCATTTCCCGCAAGCATTACAAACCCTGCGCGAAAACACACACTTGCCGCAGCGCACAAACGACGGTATGGGCCCGCCCAACCCGGGCGTGCGTTCCGGCTATGCGCGATGGTCCCACCGTGATGGCAGGCCAGGCACGCATCGCCGGTAAAGATTGCGCCAGAAGACGCCCCTTTCACAATTCCGGCCTTTCATAATTCCGGCCTTTCACAATTCCGGCCTTTCACAATTCCGGCCTTTCATAATTCCGGCCCTATCGGGCCGCCCTAACAGCGAAAGCCTTTTTGATGTCCAGCGCCCTGCGCAATATCGCCATTATCGCCCACGTCGATCATGGCAAAACCACGCTCGTCGATCAGTTGTTTCGTCAGTCGGGCACATTCCGCGAAAACCAACGCATCGAAGAACGCGCCATGGATTCCAACGATCTGGAAAAAGAACGCGGGATCACCATTCTGGCCAAGTGTACTTCGGTCGAATGGACTCACCCCACGACCGGTGAAACCACGCGGATCAACATTGTCGATACCCCGGGTCACGCCGACTTCGGCGGCGAAGTCGAACGCATCCTGAGCATGGTCGATGGCGTCATCCTGCTGGTCGACAGTTCCGAAGGCGCAATGCCGCAGACCAAATTCGTCACTGGCAAAGCGCTCGCGCTCGGGCTGAAGCCGATCGTCGTGGTCAACAAGATCGACCGGTCGGACGAACGCGCGCAAGAAGTGCTGGACGAAGTGTTCGATCTGTTTGTCGCGCTCGAAGCCAGCGATGAACAGCTGGAATTCCCCGTGCTCTATGCTTCGGGCCGCAATGGGTATGCCAGCGACAACGAAGCCGCACGCGAAGGTACGCTGATCCCGCTGTTCGAAAAGATCGTCAGCCATGTCCCTTCGCCCGGTCTCGACGCCGACGGCCCGTTCAGCTTTTTGGCGACGCTGCTCGATCGCGACAACTTTTTGGGCCGCGTGCTGACTGGCCGTGTCCAGTCGGGCACGATCCGCGTCAATCAGCCGATCCACGCGATAGACCGTGATGGCAAAGTCATCGAAGTGGGCCGCGCGTCAAAGCTGATGTCGTTTCAGGGCCTGGAACGCGTCGCTGTTGAAGAAGCGCGCGCCGGCGACATTATCGCGATGGCCGGCCTGGAAAAAGCGACCGTGGCCAACACGATCGCCGACCTGTCGGTGCTCGTGCCGATCCATGCGCAGGCGATCGATCCGCCGACCCTGGCGATGCGGTTTGCCGTCAACGACAGCCCGTTTGCGGGCCGCGAAGGCGACAAAGTCACCAGCCGCATGATCCGCGACCGCTTGACGCGCGAAGCCGAAACCAATGTCGCGATCCGCGTGACCGAAAGCGCCGACAAGGACAGCTTTGAAGTCGCCGGCCGCGGCGAATTGCAACTGGGCGTGTTGATCGAAACGATGCGCCGCGAAGGTTTCGAACTGGGCATCAGCCGCCCGCGCGTGCTGTTTTCCACCGACGAAAAAGGTGGCCGCACCGAACCATATGAAACCGTCCTGATCGATGTTGACGACGAATATGCGGGCAACGTTGTCGAAAAAATGCAGCGCCGCAAGGCAGAATTGACCGACATGCGCCCATCGGGTGCGGGCAAGACGCGCATCACCTTTTCGGCGCCATCGCGCGGCCTGATCGGCTATCACGGCGAATTCCTGTCCGACACGCGCGGCACCGGGATCATGAACCGCCTGTTCGAGAAATACGCGCCGCACAAAGGCCAGATCGAAGGGCGCCAGAACGGCGTGCTGATTTCCAACGCCACTGGTGAAGCGGTGTCCTATGCGCTTAACAGCCTGGAAGAACGCGGGATCCTGTTCGTCAGCCCGCAGGAAAAAGTCTATGAAGGCATGGTCATCGGCGAAAATGCCAAGCCCGACGATCTGGAAGTCAATCCGCTGAAATCAAAGCAGCTGACCAACTTCCGATCGACCGGCAAGGACGACGCGATCCGCCTGACCCCGCCAAAAATCATGACTCTGGAACAGGCAATTGCCTATATCGACGACGACGAAATGGTTGAAGTAACGCCCAAATCGATCCGCGTGCGCAAGTCACTGCTGGATCCGAACGATCGTAAAAAAGCCGGCCGTCGCAAACAGGTGGCCTGATTACAACGCTGGGTCGTTGATCGACCGGTATGCGAGACACCAAGACGGCGCAAAGGTTGCATAACCTTTGCGCCGTCTTGGTGTCTCGCATGCCGTTAGCCGTGCCTGCTTACCGCCTTGGCATGGGTTCGATTGTAGATCGCGATGATGCTTATGGCTGGACCCGGCGCAGGATGACCCCGGGGCATGCTGACAAACGGTTTGGCCTGATCGAACCCAAGGCGCCCGCCACCCGGGCCGCGGGGGTTATTGTCTCAGGCGAATAGCGTTGTTGCGCCGCTGCCCACCGCCTGAGCGCCGCTTTCGCTTGCACCCAGCGTCGCCAGCGCGCTTTCCAGCGTTTTGACGAATGTGTTGACCGGATTGGTGGACACGCTGGTCGCGGTCGTCGTGCCAGTTGAACCGCTCGCCACGGTGCTGCCCGCATCTGTAGCCGATGTCGCACTGCTGCTGCGATGATGATAGTGGTGGTGGGGCGCACCGGCGACGCTGAGGGCGTCCGTCGCGCTGGATGGCGCCGCGGTGCTGGTGGCGGGCGCAGTCGAACTGCCGGTGTTTGACGCACCCGCCTGCTGAACCGCACTGATCAGCGCGTTGATGGGATTGGGCACACCGAATACCGACGAAATGCTGCTGAGAATGGTCATCATAGGGCTCCACTGTCCCGGACCGCCTGTTGCCAGAGACATGCCCGTAACCGGCAGAACGGCATCCGCGCGCCACACTTAACCGCGCCGTGCGCCCGGCAGCGGAAAATGTGTTGCAAAAACACACCAGGCCGCCTGCCAACAGTGCGCCGCAGCACTCCCACATTCTGATGAAATTCATAGTATTTCAATGGCTTGATAAATCTGGCCGGTTTGCATTTGTGCCAAGATTGCCAAGTTGAATCAATTGGCAACATAACTGTCACAGGCATTTGTCAGGGCCCCCTCATGCGTTGCAAAACAACAGGGGAATGACATGTCAAAACTTCGAAATCGCCGGGCGGCACTGACCGGTACCGCGATCGCGCTGTGCCTTGGCGCTGGGTTGCCCGCGTTCGCCGCTGCTGGAACACCAGCCGCCGATGCAGATGCGCAAAACACGATCCACAACACCGACGATATCGTCGTCACCGCGACCAAAGTGAACCAGGCGACGCCGATCACCGCTTCGGTCCACACGTTTGAACCGCAATCCATCGTGTCGCGCTCGATCATCGAAAATTCGATCGCGCCGACCGCCGATTATACGCAAGTGCTGCTTTTGACGCCGAGCGCCTCGCTGGTCCCCAGCAGCGGCAATGGCGTGGGGCTTGGCGACGCAAAAATCGTGTTGCGCGGGTTTCAGGATGGCCAGTATAACATCACTATCGATGGCGTGCCCTTTGGCGATACCAATGACCCGACGCACCATTCGACATCGTATTTCCCCAACGGCACTTACGACCGGATCATCGTCGATCGCGGCCCGGGCGGCGCGACCGACCTGGGCCAGGCGAGCTATGGCGGCCAGGTCCACATCATCAGCCGTGAAGTCAGCGACAAATTCTTTCTGGAAAACCAGGTTGTCGTGGGCAGCTTTGACACATGGATGGAACGCCTGACGGTCAACACCGGCGCGATCAAGAGCCTGGGCGGGCTGAAACTACTCGGCATCGGCGAATACAAAACGACCAATGGCGCGCTGACCAACCAGAGCGGAGACTGGACCAACCTGTTTGCCAAAGCCGAAATGCCGATCGGCAGCAACGCCAAATTCAGCCTCGTCGTCACCTATAACCACAGCCCGTTTTATCAGTCTGACGCTGCCGGCGGTGCAACTCCGGCGCAAGTCGCACAATTTGGCAAGAATTATGGCGGGATTGCGCCCGCACAGGCGGCCGGATCGGGCTATACCAATGCCCGGACCGACTGGAACTGGGAAATCAAGACCACCGATTTTGAAATCGCGCGTCTGCAATGGAACGTGTCGCCCACGATCACGATCGACAACAAAGCCTATACGTATCTCTATAAGAATTTCACTGTTTCGACCGAAGATTCAAGCATGCCCTGTAGCGTACTATCCACATCGACCCAATGCACCGGCGCGGGATATAAAAACGTCGTGGCCATGGGCGCGGGCGCGGGCGGCAGCGGCGGGGCCAAGATTGCAGGCGACGTACCGGGCTATACCAAAAACAACCAGTATCGGGTCATGGGCGATATTCTGGAGGCGACCTGGGTCAATTCGATTGGCATCGTGAAAGTGGGCGCGTGGTACGAACACGCCACGACCCGCCGGTTCCGCTATGACTATGACTTTACGACGGCCAGCGCAGCGGGCGGAATCGGCGCGTTTTATTTCAACCCGGCGATCATGAACAACGGTTCGAACTGGAACTACAAGGAGACCGGCGGCGGCGTCCATCTGGAGGCCGATGGCACCCCGATCCCGGCCTATACCAAATACGACGAACATTCGGGCTGGAACCAGATCCAGGGTTTTGGCGAAATGGCATTCAAGCTGTTTGATGACAAGCTGACGCTGACCCCGGGTGTCAAAATCCAGACCTTTACGCGCTTTATCAACACGCCAATCGCCTCTCAATCGGCGCGCGTCGGCACATATGCGCATGAAAACTATCGCCCGACGCTGCCCTATGCGACGATCAATTACCTGATCCAGCCCAACTTGTCGGTCTATGGCCAGTTCGCCAAGGGGTTCCTCATTCCATCGCTGAGCGCCAGTCTGGAAACATCGGGCGTCAACAATGCGACGGTGCCGCTCGATCCGGCGCCGACCCGTACGACCAACTGGCAGGCCGGCTTTGTCTATGCCGGGGACAAGCTGAATATCGATGCCGACGTTTATTACATTATCGCCAGCAATTCGACATACACTGATCCCACCACCAACCTGACAATCGTGAATGGCAATCCGGCGCGGTATGAAGGCGTCGAAGGCCAGATCAGCTATGTCTTGCTGCCGCACCTGACCGCGCTCGCCAATGCCACGATCATGTCGTCAAAGGATGAATTTAGCCGGCAGTGGCTGGCCAAGGCGCCCAACAGCACCGAAACGGTGGGCCTGTTGTACAACAACGGTTTTTACAATTTCAGCTACATCCAGAAATTCACCGGTCGTCAGCCGGGTAGTGGCATCGCGGCCTATAGCTATGGCGTGCTGTCGACGAGTGTAACGTACATGAATTATTCGTTCGGCCTGTCGGTCACCAATGTGCTCAACAACCAGCCGATTGTCGTATCATCGGTCGCGAGGCCCTTGCCGGTTGGCACCAATCCGGGAGAGCTGGATATTTTCCAGACACGCCGGTCATTCCAGGCTTCGCTGAAAATGCGCTTCTGATCTCAATTACGCACGCTCGCCGCCATATCGGAAACCGGGCCGCGCGATGCGGTCCGGTTTTTGTCAGGTTTCCTGTATGGCGCGACAAGACGCGACAAGCCGCACCAACCTCGTTATGGGCGCGCAATGCCCATAACTCTGCCAAATTCAGATACGCCGCTGGCCGCAGGTCACACCGGGCCTGACTTGTCCGCTTTGCGTGTCGCGCTGTTCAGCGGCAACTACAACTATGTGCGCGACGGGGCGAATCAGGCGCTGAACCGGTTGGTCGGCTATCTGTTGCGCCACGGCGCGGCCGTGCGGGTCTATTCCCCGATCGTCGATGAACCGGCGTTTCCACCGACCGGCGACCTGATCGGCCTTCCTGCAGTACCCGTGCCGGGGCGCAGCGAATATCGCATTCCTGTCGCACTGGGCCTTCGCGCGCGGCGCGATCTGGCCGCGTTTGAGCCTAATGCCGTGCATGTCTCATCGCCCGATGTCGCGGGGCATCGCGCGGTTTCGTGGGCGCGGCGGCGGCAATTGCCGGTGCTCGCCAGCGTCCACACGCGGTTCGATACGTATCCGCGCTATTACAATCTCGCCTGGATCGAGCCAGTGCTGACCGCAGTGTTGCGCCGGTTTTACCGCCGGTGCGACGGGCTGGTCGCGCCGTCGGAATCGATGGCGCAAGTACTTCGCGATCAACGCATGAACTATGACATCTCGTTATGGTCGCGCGGGGTCGATCGCGACATGTTTCACCCCGGGCGCCGCGATCTGGCGTGGCGGCGCAACAACGGCATTGCCGATGACGACGTGGTGATCGGGTTCCTGGGCCGGTTGGTGATGGAAAAAGGCCTCGATGTCTTTGCCGACACGATCGATGATCTGGCCCGACGCGGTTTTGCGCACAAAGTCATGGTCATCGGCGAAGGCCCGGCCAGCGCATGGTTTCAGGCGCGGCTGCCCCGGGCGGTGTTTGTCGGTTTTCAGGGCGGGACCGATCTGGGCCGCGCGGTCGCATCGATGGATGTGCTGTTCAACCCGTCGGTCACCGAAACATTCGGCAATGTCACGCTGGAGGCGATGGCCTGCGCGCTACCGGTAGTTGCCGCCGAAGCGACCGGCAGCGAAAGCCTGGTCGAAAACAATGTCAACGGCCGCCTGATCCGCCCCGGCGCGATCCATTCCTTTGCCGAAGCGTTGCGCGCCTATGTCACCGACCCCGCCCTACGCGCGCGCCACGGCGCCGCGGGCGAATTGCGCAGCCACGATTTCAGCTGGGACCGGATCAACCAGGCCGTTACGGAAACCTATCTGCGCCTGATCCGTCAGAAACAGGCGCAGCGCTAGCCAGGATTGCCGATGTCCGCCGTATTGGCAGACATCGGCACCTATTCGTCCCGCTTACAGCCGCTCGATGCGGCGTGCCGCTTCGTCAAGCACATCGGCGATCTGATGCGCCACGTTTTCGTCGAACCCGGTCGTAAACACCCGGCCGCGCAGCGCCAGCTTCAGATTGGCCATCGCACGCATTACCGGCGGGCTGGCCTCGCGGCTGGCGGCATCGGCCAGCGCTTTCAACCGCGTCATAATCCCCGCGATCTCTTCGGCGCGGGTTTCGGCTTCGGCACGGCCGCCATCCGTTGCAGCGAACGCTTTGCGCGTCCCCTCACCCGGTGCTTCGGCAATCAGGCCTTCATCGACCAGCAGCGACAGCGTCGGATAAACCACGCCGGGGCTAGGCGCATAAGCGCCGCCGGTCAGGTCCTCGACCTCTTTGATCAGGTCATAGCCATGGCGGTTTTCGCTGGCGAGCAGGCT
The DNA here is from genome assembly GCA_043732365.1 of Novosphingobium sp. Taxonomy (GTDB): domain Bacteria; phylum Pseudomonadota; class Alphaproteobacteria; order Sphingomonadales; family Sphingomonadaceae; genus Novosphingobium. The sequence continues at coordinate 8,212 of JAYTHT010000517.1, forward strand.
GAGCAGCAGCAGGCGCAATTCGCCCTGGCCAAACATGCGGCCGCCACGGCCCCTGCCCCCTCCAAAACCGCCGCCACCAAAACCACCATGCCCACGACCATGCCTGCGACTTTCGTCGCCAAAGTCACTGCCGGGGCCGCCGCGGCGACCAAATGGACCGCCGCGACCTTCTCCGCGCATGAATCCCTTGCCAAACATACGGCCACCGTGGCCCATTCTATGCGCCCAGTGGGCGCTATCTTTGCGGTCGTCATGCGACCGCCTTTTTTCGAAACGCATATATCTCCTTTCGATTCGATGGGTCTAAGATATATCTTTAAAACGATCTGACAAGACCCCGGTGATAATTTTCCGATCTCGGCCTATATGGGGTTTAGACCATGCCCGATCTGTTTGCCTCATCCCCGCCTGACGAGCCCCGCGCGCGTGCCGGCCATGCCCCCAGTCACGCAAGTGGCCAGGAACCGCTGGCCGAACGCCTGCGCCCAAAACAGCTGTCCGATGTCATCGGGCAGGACCACCTGACCGGCCCCGAGGGTGCGATCGGGCGCATGGTGGCGGCGACAAAGCTGTCGTCGATGATCCTGTGGGGCCCGCCAGGCACGGGCAAGACCACCATTGCCCGTCTGCTCGCAGATGCGGTGGGCATGCGCTATGTGTCGATCAGTGCGGTGTTTTCGGGCGTCGCCGATCTGCGCAAGGCGTTTGCAGAGGCCGAAAGCATGGCGTCGCTCGGCCGCCGCACGCTGCTGTTTGTCGACGAGATCCACCGCTTCAACCGCGCGCAGCAGGATGGGTTCTTGCCGTTTGTCGAACGCGGCACGGTGACGCTGATCGGGGCGACCACCGAAAACCCCAGCTTTGCGCTCAACGCCGCGCTGCTCAGTCGTGCCCAGGTGCTGATCCTGCACCGGCTCGACGCTACGGCGCTGACCCGCCTGCTCGCCCGCGTCGAAGACGAGACCGGCGTGATCCTGCCACTGACCCCGCCTGCGCGAGAGGCCCTAGTCGCGTCTGCCGATGGCGACGGGCGGTTTTTGATCAACCAGGCCGAAATGTTGCTCGATGTGTCGCTGCCCGCGCCGCTCGATCCGGCGGGCCTATCGAAATTCCTGATGCGGCGCATGGCGATCTACGACAAGGACCGCGACGGGCATTACAACCTGATTTCTGCGCTGCACAAAACCTTGCGCGGATCGGACCCGCAGGCCGCGCTCTATTACCTCGCGCGGATGCTGGTCGCGGGCGAAGATCCGATGTTTGTGCTGCGCCGGCTGGTGCGCTTTGCCAGCGAGGATATCGGCCTGGCCGATCCGCAAGCGCTGATCCAGTGCCTGGCCGCCAAGGACGCCTATGACTTCCTCGGCAGTCCCGAGGGTGAATTGGCGATCGTCCAGGCGTGCCTGTATTGTGCCACCGCGCCCAAATCGAACGCCGCCTATGTGGCGCAAAAGGCCGCATTTGCCAGCGCGCGCGACACGGGATCGCTCAGCCCCCCGGCAAATATCCTCAACGCGCCGACCAAGCTGATGAAGGAAATCGGTTACGGTGCCGACTATGCCTATGATCACGACGCGCCCGATGGGTTTTCAGGGGCCGACTACTGGCCCGAGGGCATGGCGCGCCAGACATTCTACCGCCCGGTGGAACGCGGTTTTGAACGCGAAGTGATCCGCCGTCTGGAATGGTGGGACAAGAAACGCCAGGACCGCCCGTGATGGCTTCCCAAGGCGGGGCGGATCAGCGGTTTCGCCATTTCGCCGCGATTGACTGGTCAGGCGCGGTCGGTGCGCATCAACGTGGCATTGCGATTGCGCTTTGCGATAATGGCGATCATGGCCATGCAGCGCCACAGATCGTGCGTCCGGGCCATGTGTGGACGCGCGCCGATGCACTGGCGTGGTTGCGCGACGAATTGCCGCACGACACGCTGGTCGGCATGGACTTGGGCATCGCTTTGCCCTTTGCCGACACCGGTGCCTACTTCCCCGGCTGGGACCACAGTCC